>DAHXOQ010000017.1:0-21818 GCA_027364815.1 Acidobacteriaceae bacterium
ATCTTGGGCGATGGGGCAGGGATTTTGCGCGGACGCAAGTGATTACTTCGCTCACCGCATTGGTGCGAATGATTCTGAATCAAACTGAACTTCCTCGGCTGCGATTGAGCTCAATTGAGCCGATGGATTGGACGGATGAGCTGATTTCCTTGATGGGCGAGCATGCTCCACGCATTGCGCGCCATGCGCATCTGCCGCTGCAATCCGGCTCGGACGCGGTGCTGCGCCGTATGCGTCGCCGCTATCGCCCCTGGCATTACGCGGCGAAGGTTGAGGCGCTGGTGAAAACTGTGGGCCCTGCGCTGACATTGGGTGCGGATGTGATGGCCGGATTTCCCGGCGAGACGGATGCGGAGTTTGATGAAACTTGCGCGCTGATTCGTGAACTGCCGTATGGCTATCTGCATCTCTTCCCTTTCTCGCCGCGGCCGGGAACGCCGGGGTGGGCATTGCATCGCGAGTTTCCCGTGCCGCAAGCTGTTGTTGATGAGCGCATGAGCGTGTTGAGGGGGTTGGCCGCAGAAAAAATCCTGGCTCATCGGAAGAGATTTGTTGGGTGCACTCTGGAAGCGATCACGCTGGCAACTGGAGTTGAGTTGGCGCAACGCGGAAAGACAAATGCCATCAGTGATAATTTTTTGCCGGTTGAGCTTGAGGGCAAGTTCCCCTCCAATCAGATGCTCAAAGTGAATGTTGCGGCAATCGGGGTTGATGGAGTGCTCAAAGCCACAGCAATAGCAGAGTGAATTTCCTGGCAATGGCCGCTCCTGAATCGGCACAGTTTCACAAGAAGAACGCCAGCTATGTGATTGTGCCTGAAAGCCAAACCGCATGAATGGTATACTCGATGTGCGTAGTACTGCTCTTGTGAAGTGCCAAAAAAGAGCATTGCTGCTGCCGGAGGAGAACCATCGCACTCGATAAACGTTCCGCTAAAACATTTATTCGCATCAACGACCGTATTCGCGCGCGTGAAATTCGCGTCATTGACGAGAACGGCGAACAACTCGGCATCCTGACTGTATTTGATGCCCTGAAGATTGCCCGCGAACACGGCCTCGACCTCGTCGAAGTCTCGCCTAACGCGGTTCCGCCCGTTTGCCGCATTCAGGATTACGGACGCTTTCTCTACGAGAAGGAAAAGAGCGACCGCGCCGCCAAAAAGAAGCAGAAAATCATTCTGGTCAAAGAGGTCAAGTTCTCGGTCACGGTTGACGAGCACGACTACCAGACCAAAAAGAGGCAGGCGATTCGCTTTCTCACCGAGGGCGACAAGGTGAAAGCTAGTCTGCGCTTCCGTGGACGCCAGATGGCACACCGCGAGCTTGGGTACAACATCATCAACAAGCTGATTCTGGATATTGGCGATGCCGGTATTGTGGAGTTTATGCCGAGGATGGAAGGCACCACGCTGCACGCGATTATTGCGCCAGCCAAAAAGGATGCTCCGAAGCCGAAGCCAACTGTTGCAGCACCGGCTGCTGCTGAAGCTGCTCCTGCAACCAAGTAAAAATCAATGCATTGCAAAAAGGGCCGTCAGATTGGCGGCCCTTTTTTTTTGAGAATCATTAAATTAAAGAACGTTCCTTGATCATCAAATATTGATTGAGTACTGAAGCAGTCAACGCTTCAGGATTCAGGTCGAGAGTGCGGGCTCCATGCTCGTTGAGTTGGGCGAGAAGTCGTTCACGGCGGCTGACCATCTCCTGCGCGGCGGCGGCGCGGAACATCTGCTCAACATTTTCCGGACGACGCGAGGCGATCTTGTCGACCTCGGGCTGAGCCATAGCGACAAAAAGCAGCACGTGGCGCTTGAGCAATTGCATGGCTCCGTCAATGACCTCGGGGCGCATGGAAGTTTCGGCTAGATCCGTGATCCAGAGAATCAAACTGCGGCGCGGCTGAAGACGGTTGAGCGTGGCTGTGGCGCGCAGATGATCTGCTTCGCTCGATTCGGCGCGCACTTGCGCGAGGGATTCAATCAACTGGCGCAGATGCGCAGCTCCGCGACCCGGCAGAACGCGCTGCTGAATTCCCTGGCCATAGGCGAGCAAGCCGACGCGATCGCCCGAGTAGAGTGCGAGTTGCGCCATGGCGACGGCGGTTGAGCAGGCGTGATCGAGCTTGGTGTGGAGCGTGGAAGCGTCGTGCAGCGCGTATCCGGCGGCGTGCGATTTTTCTTTTTTCGCGGTTGCGGAATCCGGTTTTTCTCCGGCGTGAATGGCGGCGAGTTCGAGTGCTTCGGCGTCCAAGTGGCCTTCAATCTCCATCGCAACCCGGGAACGCATCAGGCGTCCGCAATCGAGAACGATCCAGACGGCCTGGCTGCGCTCGGTTTGATACTGACGCGTGATGAGGTCGCCGCGACGCGCGGTTGCGGTCCAGCAGACATCGCGCAGATCGTCGCCAGGACGGTACTCGCGCAGGCTTTCAAAGTCGCGCCCAAGTCCACGCTGACGGGCCTGGCGAAGTTGCAGATCGATCTGTCGGCTGCGGGCGAGAAAGATTTGCTGCTCCTCGCCGGTTTGCAGAACCGGATAGACGCGAACGGTTTGCGCGAGGTCGGCGACGCCCCAGCGCTCTACCAGATCAACACCCGTGCGCTAGCGAATGAAGACGGAGCCTGCCGTCCAATCGCCGCGCTCGGTCGGCGTGATGGAGTAGCGCACGGTGGCGGGAATGCCGGGGAAAGCTTGCAGGCGATGCGTTGCAGGGAGCGCGACCAACTCCATGGGGAGATCGTCGATGAGACGACAGTTGAGAATGCGGCGGCCCTGTTGCAGAACGGAGAGTTCGATTTCTGTGTGGCCATCGAGCGCGGGCGCGTTGGACCAGCGGCGGCCTATGGTGATGAGTGCGGGATTTGGCAAGCTGAATGCGTCAAAGCTGGCAAGCAACAGAACGAGAATTTCCCAGGCGAGAAATCCCCAACTGACGGCAGGGTAAAAATAGCCCGGATAAAGCCAGAGCAGCCCGAGCAGCAAAAGCACAATTGCGCGTGGCGTGAGCCCAAAGGCAAAACGCCGCCTGCGCCTGGCTGGAGCGCTGATGGCTTCGGGATGGAGGCTTGGTGTCAAAGGCTAGTTCTCAGTTCTCAGGCACGCGGTACTGGCGTGGCGGCAATGACGTCGGTCAGCACACGATCAGGATCGAAGCCCTCGAGCTCGGCCTCGGGTTTCAGAATCACGCGATGACGGAGGACGGGAACGAAGGCACGCTTCACATCATCAGGCACAATGTAATCACGGCCTTCGAATGCAGCGGCGGCTTGAGCAACGCGCATGACGCTGATCGCCGCGCGGGGACTGGCCCCGAGCGTGAGCGTCGGCCACTCTCTGGTCCGGCGCGTCAGGGCCAGAATGTAGTTGTAAAGCTCGGGCTCAATCCGAATTGCTCGGACTTCAGCGCGCGCCGCTTCGAGCAGCGACTCAGGAATCGTGTTGAACTGAATGTCTTCGAGCAGTCCGAATCCAGAGCCTGCGTGATGGCGCTCAAGAATAATGAGCTCTTCCGCCGCACTTGGATAGTTGACGCGAATCTTCAGAAGAAAGCGATCAAGCTGCGCTTCGGGAAGCGGATAAGTGCCTTCAAAGTCGACCGGGTTCTGCGTGGCGAAAACGGTGAACCATTTGGGCAGGGGGCGACGCTGTCCATCGGTTGTGACCTGGCTCTCTTCCATGCACTCAAGCAGCGCGGCCTGGGTGCGCGGAGGCATGCGGTTAATTTCGTCGACCAGCAATAAGTCAGTGAAAACGGGCCCGGCGTGGAAGGTGAAACTCTCAGAACCGGGGCGCAGAATCGTGGTGCCGAGAATGTCGGCGGGCATCAGGTCAGGCGTGGCCTGTACGCGCTGAAAGCCCAGGCCGATAAGCTTGCCGAGCGCCTTGACGATGATGGTCTTGGCGATTCCGGGTACGCCCTCAAGCAGTGCGTGCCCCTGGCAGAGAATGGCGATGAGAACCTCTTCAATCACCAACTCCTGCCCGGCGATAACGCGGCCCAGCTCAGTGCGCGCATGGGCGATCAACTGATGCGTTGACTGGAGCGAGTACGATTCTGCGCTGCTCTCGTTCTGATTCTGGTTTACCTGATTCAAGTTTTCTTCACTCATTTTCAGTCTCTCTGTCATGTGAATTTTTTCTGAAATTCAATTGCAAAAATCAAAGTTAACCTCGCAAATGCCCGAACTCTGATTCCGGTGTTGCATCTTTTTGTGCGCGTGCCATCAGCATGATCTGGGTTTGATGGCGATAGAGTGTCTGTGCAAGTTTAAGCGCAGCGCGAGGCAAAGCGACGCCATTCTTCACGCCCTCTTCAACAGCAAGCAGGTCGTCTTTCAATTTCGGATCGGATTGCGGGTAGCGGGTGTGAATGATCGCGGCGAGCTCGGCGGCATCCATGAGTGTCGGCTTCAATCCACAGAGACGCAGCATCTGCCGGCGGAATCGCTCCCAGGTAATTTCCAGCGCAGTTTCGGCAGCGCCGGCCTTTTGATAAAGTGACCCGAGGGCTTCAAGATACTCAACCGGTGTGGTTCGCGGGCGAACGGGCAATGCGCGCAAAGGCCCACTGCGGCGGCTGAAACTCAGAATGATGAGCAGTGCAATCGCGAGGAGCCCATACCAGAGCATGGTCTGCGCGATGCCGCTTGAAAAACTCCAGACGCTGCGCACATCACCATGCAGCGATTCATCCCAGTAAATGTGCTGGCCCTCAACGGGCCCAATCGAGTTCAAGAGCAGATCGAGATTATTTGCGCGGCTGATGGATCCGTTTTCGAGTGGCGTTGAACTGGCCCACCAGACGACGCGACCTTTTCCGGAATTGTATTCAACGACCGCGGGCTGGCCGGCGCATGTGTACTCGACGCGATAGGCGGGGTTGCCGAGCTTCCATGTCGCAGCGGGGATCATCCAGATTTCGCCGCTTGATGTGAGCGGATCAAAGCCCTCGGGCTTGAGTTGACAGGCGGCAAAGGTGAAGTCCTCAGGCGAAGCGCTGGCTCCATCGGGCAGCAGCATTCCGCCTTGCTCTCCGGGCACCAGGATGCTTCCGCCGCGATCCAGAATCTTGCGCAGGGCGCGCGTATCTTTATTTTGAAAAAGGCCCGGCTCGGCAATGACGACTACTGTTCCCGGCCCGCTTTTTTCTGCCAGATTGGCAAGCGGCTCTTCCCAGCGTTCAATTGTGTAACCGTCGCGGGCCAGAGTTTCGTATGCGGCGCGCGCGCCATGCTGGCCAGCAAGAAAACTCGATGGCACCGTGCTTTCGTTATTTGTTTTTTCAGTGCTGAAGATTCCTGCGCGCACAGCCAGGACGAGCCCGGCGGCGAGACCCCAGAAGAGAAGCTTGCGATCTTTTTTATCCAATGCAGAGAGGAGGCTCATCGCGCCCCCCCTGATTGAATCAGCTTTTTCGCAATCTCTGAAGCGGCGTAGTACTCATCTTCTTCGGCCATGCGCCCGCCGTACCAGGTGCGCTCAAAGCTGCGCGTGAGGGTTTGCAGGCCGGGGCGTCGCGGGTCATCTTGTCTCACCAGCGCAAGGTACTCACGCGGAGTGCGCGCGCGATCTGCCGGCCACAGGCGCAGCGATTCAAGCCGCGAAATCGATGCCCAGTAGATGAAGTGAATCGCCTCGCGCCACTCGCCGGCTGCCGCTGCGGCTTCTGCATCCTTGAGCCACAGTTGCCAATCGCGCGCCGAGGCTGCGCCGAAGCCGGGAACAAATCCAACCTCGGGCGTGAGACGCAAACGCAGGCGCCGCTCCGATTGGATGAGCGACCAGATGAGCGCGACCCCGACGAGAACGAAGAAGCCAATCAGCAGCGCTTTGCCGAGCCACGGAGCGCCGGCTCCGAATGAAGAGATTTTTTCAAAGAAGCTGTTGATCCACGCGCTGAGTTTTTCAAGGAAGCGATTTTTTGGCGTATCGGTATTCAGATTGCGAAATACGCTTTCTGAGAGAACCTGCTTGAGTGCCGCGTGCTCTTTGGTGTGCGGGTCAGGTTTTGCGGCGAAGTATTGCTGCGCTTGTTGTAGATCGCTGGCAAGCCGCTCACTGGCATTTTTCAGGAGCTCCGATGTTGCTGGCTGACGAGGCTGCAGTATCTGCTTCAGATTTTCGCCCGGTACCGGCAGCTTGTCTTCGTCTGAAGTGTCGTTGTCGTCAGTTTTGGTTGGCTGCGTTTCTTTTTGGTTGTTGTGCTGCTCAATTTTTGGTTTTGCTGCACCCACGCTTCCTGTCGATTGGTGAGCAGCGGCCTCGGTCTGCGCTTTTGCAGTGTCTTTCGGATTGGATTGCGTTGAATCGGTTTTTTGAGCTTTTTCAAGCAGTGTGCGTAGCCATCCAAAACGAATCATGCGATGCTCGCCGGACGGAAGCACAATCTCATCATCGGAGCCGACCTTTGACGGATCGCAGACGCTGGCATTGCGCGCGGCAGTGCAGGCGCTGACTAGAGGAAGCAGCGATTCAAGATGCGCGGCGTAAGCATCGAACGAGGCGGTGTTCGCCTGTGGAGCATTGATTGTTGTTGCTGGTGCTGCCCCCACGGATTGATTTGCGCGTGCATCCTTCTCCGCCGCGAGTACTAAGGAGGGCGCGAGTAGAGCGAGCAGTGCGATGGGGAGAAACTTCATTCAGCATCTCCGTGGGTTTCAGCCGACGAGAAATCTGGCGTTGTCACTTCAGTTATTCTCTCAGCATCCGCCTCGCTCGTCGCGTTGGCTGCTCTGCCGCGCAGGATTTCAGCGAAACTGATTCCCTCCTGACGAATGCGCTGGTCAAAGTAGATGAGGGTTAGGGCGATGGGGTAGATGGGTGCCAACAAAAAGCGCAGCGGGAAACTGGCGGCGAAATAATAAAAGAAATTGAACTGTAATCCATGCACTCTGATCATCATTTTTGGAAAAGACATGAGCAGATGTGGAATTACGGCATTAATCAATGTCTTCATCAAGAATGAAATCAGAAACAGAGTAATCCAGATCGTGGCCAAACGAACGCGGCCTTCTGCAATAACATCCCAAGCGCGCTTTAATGACTTGAATGGCGAAGTACGCTCAAAAACAAAAACACTCCAATTTAAATCAAAGGAAACGGCCAGTAGCATCATCATAAAGTATTCAACAAAGAGGGCAATCATGATCAGAATTGTGCCTGCGCTATTCGCAGTTGGCGAAGCATATTGGTACGTTCTGAAGAGATTTACCCACCAAATGAAAGGCAAGAACAGAATTGATGTGAGCGAGTAAAAAACGGTGCTCAACAATAAGGACTGAGTAACGAGCGCAACTGGCCGCTGGATTCCGATCTTCAGTGCAGCCGCGAAAGTAATTTTTTGCTGGAGAATTGTTTTTGTAGTGACCGTGATCAACGTTGGATAAATTAGAAATTGCAGTAAGACAATGGAAAATCCTTCAACGTGGCTCAAAATAATGGAACGAGTTGAATAACTTTGGAAGATGCGCGCAATAGGCGGAGGGTTGAAAGTTAACCAGGTATTGCCAATAGTTGCGCATAGATAATGGATTACTGCCAGAACCAAACTAAACTGCAAAAAGACACGCCAATTTGTGCGATAGATACGCAGGGTGCGGATCAAAATTTCGCCGAGCGTCATTGGACGCGTCTCTTGCGTTGAAGTTTCTTCCCCCACTTTCAAACCTTTCTAAATCGATTGAGGCTGATACTTGCCTTATAGCTCATGCTTCACCACCAGAATCAGAGGGAGATGGATTTTGGGTTGCGTTGATATTAGTTGCGTCGAGCCAGGGAACGGATTGAGCAACGACCGGTTGCGGCGTCGCGGCGGCAGCATCAACCAACCCGGCGCGCTTCATCATCCACTCAATATCGTAGCCCTCCTTGCGTACGCGCTCATCAAAGTAGAAAACCGTCAGGCCGATGGAGTAGACGGGTTTGATGACGACTTGGGCGAGGAAGACAGCCGCATAGTAAACGACCAGAATAGACACGCTAATCATGCGTTGCTGGGCCACTGAACCCTGCCCATGCATCATGGAAAGAACAATGAAGAAGGGGATCATGCAGATAAACATGAAGACGAATGTGATGGCCAAAGTAAGGGCATAGACCAGCAAGCCAAAGAGAAAGATACGGCCCATGCTGCCTTTGGAGAGTGTGAAGCTGCGGCGGATGGATTGCCAGGGACCGAGTTCTTCAGTGGTGCAGGCGGCAAAGGCGAGCGAGAGGCGAATCATGGCCAGCACCCAGTAAACGAAGAATGCAAGCACTCCGACAATGGTCACGGCGCCGACGATGCCTGCGGCGAGTGCAGCGCCCCCACTTGTGCCCGCTAAAACAGAAATGAAACTTGCCAGCATCGCCAGGCCAAAGATGATTGCGCCAGGGATTATTGCAGTGAAGAGATAGATGAAAAACTGCGCGCCGATGTAGCGCCAACCGCGCTTCCATGCAGCGGCGAGCGCCTCGCGCACTTTTATTTTTTCGCCCTCGTGCATTTTGACGGCGGCAACCGTCAGGCCGCCGTTGACGATGGACTGGATGGCAATAAAGAGTGGGATGAAAACGAGTATCAGGGCAAAAACGACCAGCCCCATCAGGAGTGCGGTCGTGCTCGATTGCAACTTGCCTATCCAGGTAATGAGAAAAACTGCGCCGCCGCCCGTGACCACCATCAGCAAGGTTGGCAGAAGCGCGATGCCGGCAAAAAGTAGAAGATTCCTGCGGTAAATCTGGACAGTGCGGTCGAGAATCTCGCCCAGTGTGTAGGGCTTCAATCCGTCTTTCATCTGGAGTTCATTCATGGCGGCGTCGCTCATTCCTGCGCCTCGCCGTGCAACTCACTACTCTGCGTCGAACTTCCCTCCTCTGTTTCCGTTGTGGCGACTTCATTGGCAGCAATGACTGGTGTTGACAATCCCGCGGCCTGCATCATCCACTCAATGTCGAAACCTTCTTTGCGGATACGCTGGTCGTAGTAGAAGAGCATAAAACCGGTGGAATAGATGGGTGTAACGAAAGTGGTGATTAAAAAGCTGATCACCTGCTGCATCGCCAGTACGCCAAAACTAATTTGCGTATTATGTGCCGCAGCATTTTTGAAAACAATGATGATGAAGGGAATGGATCCAATGAAACTTAAACCCATTTGTATGACGGCAACCAAAAGACCAAGAACAAAGATCCTTCCCAGCGAACCTTCAGAGAGTTCTGCGCTTCTGTGCATGGCACCGGTAGCCTTGAGATCTTCAACGACGCAGGCAGGCACCGACAGGGAAAGACGTAGTGACTGCCAGACCATATAAACAGCGCCACCAAGACCAACAATAAATGCCAGAACCCCAAGCAAGATGGAGAGCAAAAGCATGCCTGATCCATCACTACTACCTGACCGTATGCCAGGAATCAAAAACATGCCGGCGATGAGGATCCCCAGGATGAGCATTGGCCAATAAACGCGCAATCCAACCAAAAACATCAGCCAGATATAGCGGCCAAGTCGTGTCTTGACACTTGCGTATGCACTACGGATGGTCGCAGGTTGATTGAGATGAATCCAGGCCACTGTGCGATTGATGGCAGCAATACAGATCCCCGCCATGATCAGGATGATGGGTATCTCAAGCACTCCAATGGTAGCGTCAACCAGCTTGCTGGTGAATTGATTGGTATGCAGAGCTGACTTGATTGAGATCTGAATGAACCCGAGAACCATGGCAGATCCCGCGTAAACGGAAGAGATTCCCGCCAGCAGCAAGAAGTTTTTCCGGTAGATTGAAGCGGTGCGGTCGAGAATCTCGCCCAGTGTCAATGGGCGCAGGGCAATCTCCATGGGTTTGTCCTCTTGGATTTGCGGGTATGAAGCTTGCCGAGATGTTAGCACAGCGCCGCCGGGTTATTGTTAGTGAAGTTATAGGCAGAATTTACTTGATGTTTATGGAAATTTGGGCGCGAACTATTCGGCGCTGAAAAGGAACGGCCCGGAACTCGCATTGGAGTTCCGGGCCGTTTTGTATTGCTGTGTGCTTAAGCGGCAGACTTTTTGGCTTCGGCCTTTTTGGCTTCGGCAAGTGCGGCTTTCGCCTGCTCAACAAGGCGCGTGAATCCAGCTGCGTCATCGATTGCGATCTCGGAGAGAATCTTGCGGTCGAGCTCGACGCCGGCCTTCTTCAAGCCGTTGATGAGCTGTGAGTAGCTGATGTTGTTGATTTGGGCTGCAGCGTTGATGCGCACAATCCAGAGTGAGCGGAACTGGCGCTTCTTCTGGCGGCGCCCTGTGTAGGCAAACTTCAGGCCGCGTTCTACGGCTTCCTGGGCTGCCTGATAGAGCTTGGATTTTGTGAGGAAGTATCCACTCGCCCTTTTAAGAATCTTTTTGCGGCGGTCACTGCGTTTCGTACTCCGTTTTACACGGGGCATGGCTTTTCTCCTTTTTGCGTCGTAGGTTTAACGGCTGGAGGTAGGAGCCCAGATTGTCTGGATTCAGCCTCTTCACTCGCTCTTGCTTCGCTTGATTCTCTCTCGGACTCGCTTACGCTCGTCGTATCTCCGAGGGGGCCTGCGCAACGCGTTCGCATTTGGCCCTGATTTTTTCTACTCTCTGAATTCCAGCCCGCCAAATTCTGCGGAGTTTTCAGAAACCAGAAAATCATTCACGATCAGGCGTAGGGGATCATGCGCGCAACCTTCGCGTGATCACCGTCGGATACCACAACGCTCTTTCCGAGCTTGCGCTTCACTTTGGGTGATTTTGACGACAGGATGTGCCGAGTCTTCGTCTGGTGACGGACAATTTTGCCGGTACCAGTCTTCTTGAAGCGCTTGGCCGCGCCCGTATGGGTCTTCAACTTGGGCATTTTACTCTCGCTCTTAATGTGATGCTGAGTTAGGGAGGGCGTGTTAAACCCCGTCCCATGACGTACTTCCGGCTCAAAGTGCGAATTTCTTGGCGCCTTGCACAAAACCCCTCTGGCCATAGCCAATGGGTTCCTGCTCCGGAAGACGTACCAAATTAGTATAACCCAGACCGGAATTTGACGCCATCTGCTTGTGTCTAAGTTATCTCCGGCGTAGCGTTTGTTTCATGACGGTACTTTCAGTTGACCTGGCATCCCGTAGTTGGAACGACTTTGGCGTCTTCCTGCTTTCCCGCGTAACGGATGAGGATTTGCGCTCTCCGATGGCCGCGATGAGGGCAAAATCCCGGCAAAAATCAGAGCTTACTGCCCGCGAACGGCAGAATGCGCTGAGTAACATGGCTTTGCAGGGCACCTCAGACCACTCACTGACTGCTGAGTTTTCTGCGGCTGATCTCCAGGCTTTCACCACGCCTCCGGCTGAGGGTACAATCGCGTGCGAAATTCTGACCTTGAGGGACCAGAGCGCGGAAAATTCAAGTGGAATCAATCCGGAGATTTTGGCTGGCCGGCTGAACCATCTCTGCACAACGCGCGGTGTTCAGGTGATTCTGCTCGATGGTCCGCAGGCGTGGCAATCCGAGTTGAATGGGCTCGCTCATGCTCGGGTGAGCGAAAGGCAGCTCAATACAGCGGCCAAGACAGGCTTGCCGGGGATGGTGAAGCCGGTGACTTATCGCGCCTTTGCGGATTTTTGCGTGGATGTCTATGACGCGCTTAGCCGGAGGGGATGGAAGCGGATGGCGACGCGCGAATGCCCGGTCAACCCGACCGACCGCATCCTGATTGAGAGTTATCCGTTTGCCGCATGGAAGTCGTTGGGACTGAAGCCACTGCCCAGCAAGCGCAAGCATCGCGTCAGCGATCTGGCCGAATCCATGGCCGCGCTGCGCACTGTAATTCCGATTGCCGTGAATCGCCCACCGAATCATGATCAGTTGCAGGCGATTGTTGGCGGACTGGCAGGACTGGCGCTGACGGAACAGTACCGCACTGCACGCAGGCAATCGCCGCACTTTCCGGCGCAGATCAATCTTGGGACACGCATTGTTGGACAGCCGCCGCGACGTGAGGATGGACATTGGAGGGAAGGTTTCATAGCGCTGCCCGTTGCGCCGCCATTGAACAATATTCAGTGGATGGATTAATACAGAGGCCAGTGATCAAACTCCGGGCTCCATCTCTCTGCGTGAAAACTTGATTCTGTTCTCATTGTGGCTGCCTCAAGTCTCGCTTTTTTCATCCCAGTGCTCCATGCAATTAAACCCAGAACCCCATGCAATTCAACCCAGAACCCCATGCACTTCAACCCAGTGCTCCATGCCCCTTAATCCCAACACCCGGTTTTTTGCAGATAATTTGGCGCATTTCTCGCACAATCATTCCATGACTGTCAAAAAGAACTCACGCCGGCGCACGAACCAATCGCGCGACTTCACAGTCTCACAGCCTCCACCCTCCCCCCTCCCCCCTCTAAACGCACTTCGATGACCATCTTTGCTTTTTGAGCATTTGAGGGTGATTTCGATCATCTGCGCGACAGAAATAGCCGTTGCTTTATCCTTGATGGATGCAGCTCCCTAATTATTTGTTCGCTTGCACTCTCACTTTTTTCGCCTGCGGAGTCTCGGCGCAGACGATCAGCCTGTCGCCAACAACGCTATCGCCGGGCTCGCCCGTGCTCATCAGCGTGGAGATTGCGAATGCGAGTTCGGTTGATGGAAGCTTGCTGGATCAGCCGCTGCACTTTTTTCATCCTGCGGGAAAACTACAGACATGGATGGCTCTGGCGGGGATTGATGTGGAAGCAAAAGTAGAGCCCGTGACGGTCCGAGTGACCACGCACCTCAGCGACGGAACAACGCATGAGTTGACGCGCAAGATTGTGTTGACTCCGGCACATTACAGAACGACGACAATATCGGTTGCGCCAAAGTTTGTGAAGCCGCCGGCAGAAGATGAGAAAGAGATTGCCGACGAACAGGCGCTCAAAATGCGGCTCTTTACAGAGGCGAATGAAGCAGCGAATGAGGCCGCAACCAAACAGAGTCCGCCACTCTGGCAGGGAAATTTTCAAGTGCCGGTGAAATCTCCGCCGACTGACAGCTTTGGAACGCGGCGGGTGGTCTTGAGCAATTCGGACAAGACGGAAAAGATTGAAACCGTCCATAAGGGAATGGATTTTCGCGCGCCGGCAGGTACGGTTGTGCGGGCGGCAAACTCAGGAACAGTCTTGCTGGCCCAGCATCTTTATTACGAGGGGAATTGCGTGATCCTCGACCACGGTCTTGGGCTCTACACCTTTTATATGCACTTCTCCCGCATCGATGTGAAGCCGGGGCAGAAAATTGCCACGGGAGAGCGGCTTGGGCTCTCCGGCGCAACCGGCCGCGTGACCGGGCCGCATCTGCATTGGGCGGTGCGCTATCAGAACGCTTCGCTTGACCCGGCCAGGCTTTTGAAGCTGGCATTGCCGGCGACTGGCAGCAAATAGTTGCACCAAACGCACGCCGAAAGCGTCATACTTAGCAGGCAGCATTTGGCTTGATCCGGTTTTTCTGTGATTGAGATAAGGAGTTCTTATGCAAATCCGTCGCTTTCGCTCGGGCATCAATACATTCGCCGCTTTTTTCATAACGGCAGCAGCGATTACGCCTTCCGCAGTTGCACAGAACCCTGCTCCTCCGCAATTGACGCTGACGGCAACGCCGAATGCAGTCGCGCTTTACAACACGCCGATCCCCAACTCGACGTTCACTTACACGCTGACCGGGTTCGCGAATGGTGATACGCAAGCCTCGGTTTGCAAGGGTGCTGTGGAACTGACGACGCCGGCCAAGCAAGGATCGCCGGTGGGGATTTACACCGTTAATGTTGGCGGCACACTGGCTTGCAAGGGCTACTCGATCGTCATCAACACCGGCGAGTTGCATATCAAACCGGCCACCCTCAAGATTGTTCCCGTCTCCGTTGCCAACGTTCCAGCCGGCTCGCAGGTGCAGAGTTACAACTACAACTGCTACTTTGAAACGACGCTTGTCGGCACGAACAGTTGCGGCGATGGTTTCCCGATTGAAGGCAGACCGACTTATGTAACAGCGGCAACCAGCAAAGCTACAACCACACGCGGGGTTGTTATCTACACTGCGCCGCCAGGAACGTACGATCTGCATGCGACATGGGGCAGCTTGAAGTCCACGAGCGGGAACTACACGTTTGCCTTCCCGAGCGGGTCGACGCTGACAATTGTTCCGGCTGTGACAACCAAGTAAACCTTTGTTCTCCCATTGCTCGCGCCGCCGGCGCGGATGGCCCCACCGCAGGTGGCTTTGTTACACTCCTTTCCGAAGGAGTTTACAAGTGCCCGTTAATCATTCCGCTCCGCAGCCTCTCACCGCACTCAGTGAAGAGGAGCAGTTCTTTTACTCCACCGTTAAAAAATTTGCTGAAGAAGTAATCGGTCCCGTCGTCAACAAGATGGATGAGGAGCAGCATTACGCGCCGGGTTTGGTCGACAAGCTTTTCGAGATGGGACTCATGGGAATCGAAATTCCCGAGGAGCAGGGCGGCGCCGGGGGTAGTTTTTTTGATGCGATCCTCGCCGTTGAAGCGATTTCTACTGTTGAGCCCGGTGTCGGAGTACTGGTAGACGTGCAGAACACGCTCTGCGTGAACGCAATTCGCCGCTGGGGAACGCCCGAGCAGCACAAGAAGTGGTTTCCTAAGATTGCGACCAACACGGTTTGCAGCTATGCATTGAGCGAGGCCGGTTCAGGCTCTGATGCCTTTGCGCTTGAATCGCGCTATGAGGCGACGCCGACGGGATTCCGCATCAACGGACGCAAGCTCTGGATTTCAAATGCGCTCGAGGCTAATCTTTTTATCGTCTTTGCGACCGATGATCCGGCAAAGGGGTACCGTGGCATCAGTGCATTCCTGGTGGAGCGCACGAGTCCGGGATTTTCAGTTGGGCACAAGGAGGACAAGCTCGGAATTCGTTCATCGAGCACTTGCGAATTGATTCTGGACAACTGCGAGATTCCGCACGAGAACCTGCTCGGTGAAGCCGGCAAAGGTTACAAGATCGCGATTGAAACATTGAACGAAGGGCGCATCGGGATTGGCGCGCAGTTGCTCGGTTTGGCTGAAGGCGCATGGGCGCACGCTGCGGCCTACGCAAAAGAGCGCAAGCAGTTCGGAAAAGCGATTGCGGAGTTTCAGGCTGTGCAGTTCACGCTGGCCGAGATGGCAACCGAGATCGAAGCCGCGCGGCTGATGGTCTACAACGCTGCAAGACTCAAGGACGCGGGACGGTCTTATGTTTTAGAAGCTGCGATGTGCAAGTATTTTGTCTCGCAGGTAGCGGAGCGCGTGGCGAGCCAATGCGTTGAAATCTTCGGCGGCAACGGCTTCGTGCGCGATTACCCGGCGGAGAAATACTTCCGCGATTCGAAGATAGGAAAAATCTACGAGGGCACGTCGAATATGCAGTTGGCGACGATTGCAAGGCAGGTGCTGGGAGTTAAGTAGGTATCGTTAGCGGCTGGCTGCAATTTTCTCAACGTGCTCTGGCCTTGTGCGGCAGCAACCGCCGACAATCTGCGCGCCGGCGGCAAACCAGCGCTTGGCGCTCTCGCCAAATCCAGCTGCATCGCTTGCCCCAGTCCATACGCGCTTCTCCGCGTCCCAGCCTTCGCCGGAGTTGGGATAGACAACGATTGGCTTGGTTGTCGCTGCTTTCAGTTCGCCGATCAAAGATTCAATCAATGCGGGATGCGTGCAGTTGACTCCGACTGCGAGGGTCTGCGGAAGTGCGGTGACTAATGCTGCGCACTCACTGAGCACTTCTCCATGCGCCACGTGTTTTTCATCGCGGCAGGTGAAGCTGAACCAGACAGGCACATCAGGAAAATCTCGCAGTGCCTCAATAATTGCACGCGCCTCTTCAAGCGAGGGCAGCGTTTCAAACGCGAGTAGATCGGGAGCGTACACATCTCCGCGCAACATCGCCGTACATAATACTTCAATGCGCGCGCGATGAAACTCTACGATCTCTTCAAAGCCGCGGTCGTAATTTCCGTGGTATTCGGAACCATTGTGCAGGGCTGCCCCGAAGGGACCGAGCGATGCGGCTACAACGATGCGCCGGGTTGAATCTGTTGTCATGCGCCACTCTTCAACGGCGCGTCTGGCCAACTCTGCAGCTTTGAGCAGCGCTTCATCGGCGCGAGTTTCAGTGAGTCCGTACTCCGCATAACCCATGCGCGAGACCTGATAGCTGGCAGTCAAAATGCAATCAGCGCCGGACTCGATGTAGGCGCGATGCACGGCGACAACTTTTTCCGGCTCGTCCTCAAGAACATGCGCTGACCAAAGCGGCCCACCGATCTTTGCGCCCAGGTACTCAAGTTCAGAGGCAAAACCGCCATCGAGAACGCGCACTCCATCCAGCACAGCCGTCAATTCCGCCTGAGTGTTCATGCATCCATCGTAGAGCATTTTCGCAATACACGTAGACTTTTTGAGTGCATTGAGAGGTGGCTTTTTTTTTGATAAAAAACCACTTGAGTGTTTGGTTTCGGGTTACAGCAATTCCGAAAATGCTCTCAGCCAAAATTCTGTTACACTAGTCGAAGCGCACTTTGAGACCCGCAAGCATCTGTATGACCAGGCCGGGAGAGCTCGAAAAAGCATCAAATGCGTTTCCAACCAAAGATCGGGGAGTGGCTCAGCCTGGTAGAGCACCTGCTTCGGGAGCAGGGGGTCGGAGGTTCGAATCCTCTCTCCCCGACCATTCATTTCATCAACCCTTTCGGCACTTCTGTCGAAAGGGTTTTTCAGTGCTGAAAATTGGATGGATTGCCAGTGTGAGGTTGATGTACCCTACCTCACAAGTAGAAACAATTGGTGACCCGATGCTGAGAAATCTAACTTTTGCCTCTTTCATTTTGACCCTGTCGTCGGCCATGCTCGGTGCACAGGGCATTGGGAACTGCGACCCCGTGATCCACGACAAACTGGTTGGCGCGGAGTGGCGCTCACCTTCTGATTGCGAAGTCAAATATGACCAAAAAGTGCGGCAGGCAATCGACAGCGCTTTTCGTCCCGTTTTGAGCAGCTTTGCGAGCGAAGGGTGGACAGTTGTGAAGGCGCCGATGCTCGCGCCCATCACTTCCATCGCACGGCACACGGAGACAAAGCCTTTCGATAACACCTTCTCCAGCTCCGGCCCTTATGCATTTGAACTGCGCGCGAGCGGTAAAGACACCGAGGCACAAAAGCAGGCGCTGATTGACAAGATGAGCATGCTGATGAAGGACATGGCAAAAAATCAGAAGGAGATCGAGCGGTTGGCCCAGCAGGCTGCCGCTCTCGATGAAAAGAATCTGGTCACGGTGCGCGTTCTGATCAATGACACAAGTTTCGAGATTGTGGATTTTGCGCCGCCCTTTAATTCGCGGCCCTTAGCCGGTGGAGGGACGGTGGTCTGGATTCCGATTGCACAGGCAAGAACCGGCGGTGGAGCAGATGCGGGCAGCCCGGCGACTGTGGTGTTGCTGGGGGCATGGAGTGGAGCGACGGGCAAACGGCTGGACGCTGATAGCGAAGAGGTGCGCGCGACCGCAACTTTGAGCAAGGCAAGGCCACTGCTGAATACGCAGACGATTTTCATTCGCATTGAGGGCACGGACTCGAATGCGGAGAAGATTCTCTCGCGTGTTAACTGGAGTTCGCTGCGCAGTTTGCTTCTCGAATAGGCAGAGCTAACTAATAACAATTGGATGGCGCAGAAGGCGCCACAGCAGGTTGTTTGCACAATTTTTATTGCAATTAATGGCAATCTTTTCATGTCTGCGCTATATTCATAGGTAAGGTGGGTTGCACGTCCGCCCGCCCGAAGTGTGAGGTGCGTCTTCAGCAGTGGTCATCTACAGCTAAGATCGAACCTTCCACCGTCGGATATTTCAGCCTGGCGAGCCGTTGCGCGGGTGCTGCGAAGTCCGATGGACGCTCTTTCCTGCGCCCTCTTTCCTGACATCTGTGTGCTTTGCGGCGACCCCCTCGCGCGACTGACTTCCATTCCCGTCTGTGATTTCTGCTGGACCCAATTCCCTTCCCTCGCTGATTCCCCTGACTACTCAGAAACTCATTGCGCCTGCTGCGGCGACCTGTTGAGTGCGCCGGCTTCGCTGAGTTCTGCGTATTGCCGCGCCTGCAGAATGGCCGCACCGCCTTTTGTGCGCGCCGTTGCATATGGACTCTACGACACGCAGATGAGAGATGCAATTCACGCCTTCAAATTTGACCGCGTACGCGTGTTGGCGAAGCCACTGGGCCGAATGTTGGCGAAGAGTATTGCCACGCTGAAAAGTGATGTGCCCGATGGGATGTTGATTGTTCCCGTTCCATTGCACAGGGCGAAGCGCAAAGTGCGTGGCTTCAACCAGGCACGGGCACTGGCGACAGCAGCGGTGATTGAATTGCGCAAGACAAATCCTGAGTGGCAATTGAGTTTGGCCAAACGCACATTGATTCGCCACAAGCAGACTGAGCCGCAGGCCGGACTCAGCCCACGCGCACGGCGGATTAATTTGCGTGGTGCGTTTGTTGTAGAGGATATCGCCGCAGTGCAGAACAAAAATATTTTACTGGTGGATGACATTATGACTACCGGCGCAACGGCTCGCTCGGCTGCTACTGCGCTGATTGAGGCTGGCGCTGCGTCTGTACGCGTGGCGACACTTTCACGCGCAATCACTACACACTGGCGCAAACTCGCAGGCGATGGCACGCTTGGCGAAATCGAAAACAAAGGCACGAGAAAGATGGATGCAAGATTGGGCCACAACTCTCAGAACGCGATTGTTCACTGAAACCAGGCAAGCTAACTCAAACGGGAGAACGCGATGTCATTGGGAAAAGCCATGATTCACGCACGCAAGCAAAAGTCGATTGCACGCGCCGCAGCCAACGCCACTGAGCCTGTAACGGCTGCGCACTCCAACCACATGCTGCAAATGCCGGTGCTGGTGCTCAACGCATCGTACGAGCCCATCAACATCTGCGGCGCGCGTCGTGCACTGGTGCTGGTGCTCAAGGGAATCGCGCGCACTGAAGAGGAACATGGCCTCGTCCTGCATGCGCAGTGGAGCTGCGTTGCCATGCCGTCGGTGATTCGTTTGCTGGAGTATCGTCGCATCCCTCACCAGACCCGCGCCCTCTCGCGCAAAAATATTTTGCTGCGCGATAGAAATACTTGCCAGTACTGCAGCACTGTTCTTGCGCCGGGCGAGTTGACGCTGGACCATGTGATTCCCCGCTCTCGTGGAGGACTTTCTACATGGGAGAATTTGGTGGCTTGCTGCCACGAGTGCAATCGGAGAAAAGGAAATCGATTGCTGCATGAACTCGATGACATGAAACTGCAGCGTGAGCCGAGAAGTTTCTCGTTGCATACGAGCAGACAGATTATGCGCATGCTTGGTCGCGGTGATGACCGGTGGAGAAAGTATCTTTTTTATTAGGGCTCAGGGCTCAGGGTTTAGGGCTCAGAAAAAGCAATCAGGATCGGAGTTTCTTGATGATTGCGTAGAGCATCTTGCTGATTTCTTCAGAAGTTGAGTAAGCCGACTGACGCTGCTGTTCATTTCCAAAATTCAGTTCAGCGGAAATTTTCAGTTGTGTTTGTACTTCGAATGTCGATCCACGCGCATGTCCAAGAAACTGCGTATATTCACCCTTCGACATACGTCCATAACCTTCAGCGATATTGCTCGATATGGAAACTGCGGCGCGCCGAAGCTGATTTGTTAGACCAAATTTTTCCGATTCAGGCAATGCGGCCGTCAATCGATAGACCTCAACACAGAGTTTCATTGCGGTTTTCCATACGATTAAATCTTGATAGGAATCAGCCAAACCACACCCCCGCGCGCAGGAAACTTATATTGCACACTAGCTCTAATTTGAGCCCTGAGCCCTCATTTCGTCCACTGATCAACCCAGTCGTTCACTGTCTTGTACCAGAGCTGCGAGTTTTGCGGCTTCAGCACCCAATGACCTTCGTCGGGGAAATAGAGCATTTTGCTGGGAACACCGCGCATTTGGAGCGCGGTGAAGAGTTGGAAGCCTTCGCTGACGTCGAGACGGTAGTCGAGTTGGCCGTGGACGACGAGCGTCGGCGTTTTGAAGTTGCTCACGGCATGAGATGGCGACCATTTGCGGAAGGGATTTTCGCTGTCGGGCTTGCCGTAGTAATCCCAGGGCTTGCCTTTGAACTCCCACGTGTTGAACCATAGCTCTTCGGTTGTGCCAAAGGCCGACTCGGCGTTGTACATTCCGTCGTGTGTAACAATGCACTTGAAGCGGTTGGTGTGGCCCAGGATCCAGTTGGCCATGTAGCCGCCGTAACTGGCGCCGAGTGCGCACTCGCGGGATTTATCGATGTAAGAGAAGTGCTGCTCGGCGTAATCGAGGCCCTCCATCAGATCGAGATAGGGACGGCCGCCCCAGTCGCCGTTGACACCATCGACAAAAGCCTGGCCGTAGCCGGTTGAGCCGCGGGGGTTGATCTGGACGACGACGTAACCGTTGGCTGCAAAGAGTTCGGTGTTCCAACGATAGCTCCAATCGTCGCCCCATGCGCCCTGTGGACCACCATGGATCAGGAATTTGACAGGATATTTTTTGTTGGGGTCGAAAGAAGGTGGCTTGACGATAAAGCCCTGGACTTTTGTTTTGTCGGAGGCGGTGAACCAGAAGTCTTCTAGTGGGGGGAGATCAAATTGAGAAAGGAGTGCATCGTTGAGGTGGGTCAGCGGTTTCTCCCCACCCCCCCAGCCTGGACATTCACCTCCGTTGCAGAAAGACGCTAATAGCGGGTCACCAAATGACATGAATAGGATAACTTCGCTTGGCTTCGCTACAGTCATATTTGATGTGATCCACCTGCCTTTGCTTTTAGGGATTAATAATCCACTGTTTACGCCTTTGTCTGTCACCTTAACCATTTGCCCTTTTAAATTTGCTAGAAAAATCGGGGCAACTCCCTTTTCACCTGCAATGAAATATATTGAATCTGAATCAGGAGCCCAGGCAAACTCATCCACCCAATTTTCAAACTTCGGTAGCAAATCCTTGAATGTTTTTGCAGAACGGTCATAGAGCATCAAGCGGAATTTGTCGCTCTCGTAGCCGGCGCGGGCTTGTGAACGCCATGCGAGCCATTTGCCGTCAGGTGAGTAAGCAGGGGTGAAGTTGCCGCCGGCGCTGGTGCTCACCTTCACGGGCTTCGCCGCGGGGTTGGTTAGGTCAAGGGTGAAGATGCTGGCGCTGGTTGAGAGCGCGGGCTGGTCGGAGAGATCTTCAGTGAAGGCGAGTTCCTTTGAATCGGGCGCGAAGGCAAATCCACCTCCGCCACCGAGCGAGAAGGGCGGAACGTCGTGGGTGTCATTGGGAGTGAGGTCACGCAGGGCGCCTGTGGCCACGGTCAGCTCAAAAAGATGGCTGCGCTTGGGGCCGGTGTAGTGGTTCCAGTGGCGATAGAGGAGCTTGGTGAAGATTTGCGCTTTGACTTTGGAGTTAGCCGCGGCGAGGTCGCGATCGGAATTGCACTTGTCTCCTGTCGCCGCATCGGCTGAAGTGATGGCCGGGCAATCCGGATAGACGGCCGAGGTGAATATGATGGTTTTGACGTCGGGCGACCAGAGAGCGTTGTCGGCCTCGGTTGAGATGGAACTCAGCTTCTTTGGATTTGCGGTTGCGCCGGTAGCTGGATCGAAATCCGCGGTCCAAATCTGTGTTGAACCACCACGCGAAGACAAAAAGAGAATCGATTTTCCATCTGGCGCAAATTGCCCACCCGAATCTCCGGCGAAGGTGGCCGCAACTGGAATAGGGGCGGCTTTGTCATCAG
>DAHXOQ010000017.1:21828-22062 GCA_027364815.1 Acidobacteriaceae bacterium
ATTGGAGAAAAATCGCCGAAGTGCGTGAGTTCGCCGTCAGTTCCACAGTAGTGACCGAGTACGCCAGCCACTTGCCATCAGGTGAGACCGTCGTCTCGCCGAGGCGCTTCATCTGCATCATGTCTTCAAAGGTAATGGGGCGCTTGGCGGTCGCGGTTTGGGCCGCAAGCGGCAGGAGAGAAACAAGAGTGGCGACAACTAACATAAATGCAAAAATCTTGCGCATGATTCACC
>DAHXOQ010000180.1:0-263 GCA_027364815.1 Acidobacteriaceae bacterium
AGTTTGCTGTCGAAGTGCGCCATCTTCAGCGTACCGAAGTCCGCGAGGCGCAGGAGTATTTCAGCGAAAAGCAAAAAGGCTCCTCCGCCATGCCGCACAAAAAGAACCCCATCACCAGTGAGCAAATCAGCGGCCTCGCCCGTGTCATTCGCGGCAACGCGCAAGCCGCCTTTGAAGACATCGCCCTCTGGCACGAGCGCGACATTTCGCATTCCTCCGTCGAGCGCATCATCTTCCCCGACTCCACCATCCTCGTCGATTAC
>DAHXOQ010000180.1:273-6052 GCA_027364815.1 Acidobacteriaceae bacterium
TCTACCCCGAGCGCATGAAGAAAAATCTCGAATCCACCGGTGGCCTCATCTTCTCCGGCCAACTCCTTCTCGATCTCGCCGAAGCCGGAATGTTGCGCGAAGAGGCCTACCGCCTCGTCCAATCCCACGCCATGCGCGCCTGGAAAGAAGACCTCATCTTCCGCGACGAAGTCGCCAAGGACGAAAAAATCACCGCGCTCCTCACACCCGAAAAACTCGCGCGCACCTTCGACTTCACCCGCCAGCTCACCACCGTTGCCGCAATCTTCAAACGCGTATTGGGAGAGTAATCAACGATAAAGATATGTTTATTGATATGATTGCATCGAAATCAAGGAGCAATATTATGAAAAATCTCGTTTTGCTTTTTTGTTTGTTTTTGTTAGCGGGATCAGGCTATGCAAAAACTAGAAAAGATATTCCACCTGCGCCGCTGCCTACTGCGATCATTAATGCACATAAGGCATTTGTCTCCAATGGCGGGGGTAGTGACCTAGCATTCGATGCCTTTTATCAAGCAATCAAATCATGGGGCAAATTTCAATTGGTGGGAAGTCCCGACGATGCAGATATCATAGTTCAACTCTCGTATGAAGTTGAAAATCTTGGAACAAGAGTATGGAGTTCTACCAACACATACGACAACACAACTCAAGTGCATAGCAGACAGATGATTGATCCCAAACTCATCCTTACAATATTTGATGCAAAGACAAAGAATTCCTTATGGTCGACAATTGATCATCGTCGACTTGCAAGAATGGAAAAGAACCGCGAGAAAGAGATGATTAATTCGGCTGAGCGTTTGGTTGAGGAACTTCAATCTCGAGCAAACCCACAATGAATCTCACCGTCGCATTAACCGGAGCATCAGGCGTCCTCTTTGGCCGCGAACTCCTGCGCATCCTCGATTCCGACGAGCGCGTCCAAAAAGTCCACTTCATCCCCTCAGAAAATTCTCTACGGGTTATGGCGGAGGAACTGGAGTTGAGTGGCCGCACGCAGTGCCTCGAAAAACTCCTCGGCCACGCGCCTAAAAAATCCATCCAGCTCAGCAACGAAGACATCGGCGCAGGTATCGCCAGCGGCAGCTACCCCTCCAGCGGAATGATCGTTCTTCCCTGCTCCATGGGCACACTCGCATCCATCGCCAACGGCCTCGCCGACTCGCTCATTGCGAGAGCAGCCGATGTCACGCTCAAGGAGCGCCGCCCGCTTATCCTCTGCGTGCGCGAAACCCCCTTCAATCGCATTCACCTGCGCAACATGACCCACGCCGCAGAAGCCGGCGCCACCATCTACCCCGTGATTCCCAGCTTCTACAATCACCCCGCCGATCTCAACGAGATGGCACGGCAGTACGTCAACCGCGTCCTCGCGCACATCGGCCTTCCGCAACCCGGCGCTTATATCTGGGGCGAATGAAGTCAACACATCAAGATTCTATGCTTGGGTAGAAAATATTCTATGCTTGGGTAGAAAATGAGTCAGGGCACGACTTCAGTCGTGCCAAAAAGCCCCCCCAAAAAAATAGAGCGGGGGCTTTAGCCCCCGCCTTATTAATTGCTCCAATAAAAAATGCTATGCGCTACTTCGCCGCCCCACTCCCCTACGGCACTTCAACAATCTGCTGCGTCTGCTTCATCGGCTTCAACACCGCTGCAGGCTTATGCGTCGCCTTCAATAATTTTCCGTGCATGTCAAAACTCATCACCCAATGCATCGGCTTCGGCAGTGCGGCCATATCCACAAACTCAATCTCTTCTCTTCCATCCTTCTCCATCACCAGCGTCGCCGGTTGCCCCATCGGCATTGTCTCGCTCTGTTGATTCTCCGCAATCAAATCCGCTTTGGGCCGCGCTCCGGCCATCGACGCATAGCATAGTCCAAGTGTCAGCCAATCCGGCGGAGTCGTCGCCTTTTCCTCCGCGCGAATTCTGTTAAATGTATTGATCGTAATCTGATTCACCGGCGCAGGCGACCACAGCGAATACCCGCGACGCTCCACCGGAATCACTCGAATCTTTCCCTGGGGATCGCGCGGTATCACCGCCGTAAATACACTCACATCGCCCTTGCCATGATTGCGCGTGAACTGCACAATCAAGTGCTTAGGCAACGCCGGACAAACCGCCTGCTGCAAACTCCACTGGCCTTCATTCCAAGCAAAGTCATTAAACCGCGCCCGCTCCTCAATCGTTCCCTCGGCATTGAGCAGCAGCTCGCGGTCCGCGTTGCTCATCTCCTCCTGCGTGCGGAACTCAAGCATATGCTTGCGCCCGGCAGACACGCCGCCCAATGTATAAGGAGGCGTCACCGGCTTGGACTTGTGCCATAGGGATTGCAATCCCTTATGTGGTGCGGCGCCTTCCTGCGTCGTTGCTGCTTTGTCTTGTGTTGCCGTGGGCGCACTTTGCGCATCGCCACTCGCTTGTGCGTTGAGGCCTGCGCCTGTGAAAAGCAGTAACAAAATGTATCCGGCAGTAGTTGATATTCTCATGCTCATCGACTCTCAGAGTACCACTTCACCAATCGAAACCTGAATCCCGCCTCAACAAAAAAGGCAGCCCCGTTCGGGGCCGCCTTTTTCTTCTTATATCCCGAAATTTGTGTGTTGATTTCAAAATTCTCTTCCGAAATCAACCCACTATTGGTGCTTACTGCGCGTGATGCGCTGCAGCCGGTTTGTGCGCCGGTGGGTGCGGTGCTGTCTTCTTCGCAGCAGGCACAATCATGCCGTCCTTGAGCGTGATCACGGCAGCCTGGGCCGTCGTGTCCGTCGCAGGAACCTGCGTGTACGAATCGTAGGTGCCAACCAGTTCTGCAGCTGGCTCCTTCGCCGTAGGAATCTTGAACTCAAAACCCACAGCGGGAACTTCCTTTTCTGTAAGCGGAGTCTTCAGATTCACAATGAAGTCGGCAATCTTGGCCTGCTTTGCATCTTCAGTCACGGCAACCTTGATCACCGTCGTGCTGGCTTCAATCACAACTCCCGGAACCGGTGTCTCCTCATCCTTCATCACCGCCCACAGCTTGTCCGCATCATCCTTCGAACCAACCGCGAGAATCGTTTCCTTGTCGGCCAGCGCCAATGTTTTCAGATCAGCCTGCTGCGCAAGCATGTCATGCACAACTTCAGCTGGGCTCTTGGCCTTGGTGATCGAATTGCCCAAATCGCCCGGAGGGAACATCGTCAACGCAGCCTGCTTCTTCAGTGCGTCAAGTCCGTCGACGTTACCGTGATACTTCTTGTACCAATAATCAAGCGACTGCTCAATCTTGGCCTTGTAGGGCTGTGGAGCAAGATCCCATACGCGCGCATAGAACCAGCATGCCTTCACCAGGTCGCGTTGGTCCTTGGCCTTCATGTCGGCGTAGGCGCCAGCCAACGTCAACATATCCGGCAGCACACTCGAGGTATTTTCAGCCGCCGTCAACTGCAGTTCGGTGTTGAACTCGGCTATCGCTGTCTTGTAATCATTCTTGACAAAGAGCGCCTGGTTGGCCAGTGCGGAGTGAAACAGCGGATAAACACCTGCCGTTAATTCCTTCCAGTCAGCATCCTTGGTAGCTGCAGGCTTCTTCATCAACAGACCCTTCTGGGCCATCGTCGCCGCGTCATCCCACTGCTTCTGGCTCTTCTTCACAACCACTACAACATAGACTGCCTTCATGTTGTTCGGATCAAGCTGAAGCATGCGCGTCGCCGCATCAACTGACTTATCCGGGTTGTTGGCTGCTTGATAAGCATCTATCAGCATATCCAGCACAGCCTTCTTCACTTTGCTCTGTGGATAGGTCGAGAGAAAGCTCTCAAGTGCTGCGGCCTTCGCCGTAGGATCACTCTGCGTGGTTGCATTCTGGTAAGCGTTGAACTCGGCTTGATCAGAGATTGAAATCTGATCATCCTGTGCGCGCAGCGACTGTGTACAAATCAGGCTGAGGACCGCCATTGCCATTACAGACGCGTAAAATAACTTCTTCATTTATTGCTCCTGGAAATTTCGGGATGGAGATCGGTTCATCTGCATGCATCTCAAAATGATTCGACTGCTCCGGTGACTCTACTGCTTTTCATTTGACGCGACAGAATCAATACCGTTGGTCAGACGACTTTAGAGTGGATGCTTGAATGATTATAGAAACACCCGGCCCCCATGACAAGCAAGAAGGTCAATGCTTTTATCAAATAAATATGGAAATATTTTTGAGCCGCCACTCCTCCGATTACAACTCTGAAATACTAACGCACAAACTCATCCACTGCTGTCAATTTGCAACTCAACCAAGAAGCCGCACCAACTCCCCCTGCTCAGCCAGGAATGCATCATGCCCGTGGCGGCTCTCCATCTCTCGATATTCAACCTCTGCCCCGCCCGCCCTCATTGTATTGACAAACTCCCTCACATTCTCCACTGGAAAGAGCGTGTCCGAAGAAATCCCAACCACCGTCAGCTTTGCCTTGATCCTGCTAAATGCCTCATTCCCATCACGATAGCCGCGAGTCGGCTCCCACGTCTCCATCAGCCGCAAAATCGCCAGATAGGCATTATCATCAAAGCGCGAGACCAACCGTTGACCCTGCTCGTCCAGGTATCCGGCAATATCAAACCGTCCTCCGCTCAACCCACCGCCATCAAAATCCAACGCATGCGGGTCCTCCCCATTGCGATTTGGCTTCCTCCCAAAACGCTCATCAAAAAGTGCCGGCGATTTGTAACTCAGCATCGCAATCTGACGCGCCAACGCCAATCCCTCCTGCGGTGGTCGCAAACTTGAGTACCGCCCTCCTGACCACTTCGGATCATGCTGAATCGCTTGCCGCTGCAAATGATTCAACGCAATCCCCATCGCCGGCAACGGCGACACGCCCACAATCACCGCCCGCTCCACCTGCTCAGGAAAAAGTATCGCCCACTCAATCGCCTGCATTCCTCCAATCGATCCACCCACAACCAAACTCAACCGCTCTATTCCAAGCGATCGCAGCAGCTTCGCCTGCGCCCGCACATTGTCTCTCACCGTGACCAGCGGAAAATCCGGCCCGTATACCTTCCCCGTCTCCGGATCCACTGACGCCGGCCCCGTCGATCCATAGCAGCTCCCAATCAAATTCACGCAGATCACGCAATCGCGCTCCAGCGACAAAAGCGCGCCCTCAGCAAACAACTCCGGCCACCACGAACCCACCTGCGCCGACCCAGACAGCGCATGGCAAACCAGTACCGCATTATCCCGCGCCGCATTCAGCCGTCCATAGACCGCGTAATGCAACGTCGGCATCGCCAGCGTTCTTCCGCACTCCAGCGCCAAATGCTCATCAAGCACAAAGTCGCCTTCATACGTCGGGACAAGGGGCGCAGTCGCACGGCTCAACTCTGCCGTGCGACTCGCATAACTGGCTGCCTTCGGGTCCGCTATTTTTTCCGGAACATCCATCACTAAACTCATGCTACCTCGCTGCTCTACTTTGCTGTCGCCCCATTCGCCTTCTCAATCGCCTGATTCAGGTCATCAAGAATATCGCGAATATCCTCAATCCCCACCGAAAGCCGCACCAACTCCGGCGTCACGCCCGTCGTCTTCTGTTCCTCTGCCGTCAGTTGCTGATGCGTCGTCGAGGCCGGATGAATCACCAGCGACTTCGCATCGCCGATATTCGCCACCAGGGATTTTCGCCGAAGCGTGCGATGTTGCTGGTGTGGGAGAATGGTAATCCGAAGCTCCCCGAGATGTATGCGACGAAGCAGCTTAAACCTAATCCCGTGGACTTCTAGGC
>DAHXOQ010000181.1 GCA_027364815.1 Acidobacteriaceae bacterium
AGGAGAGTGGCTTCGTCATTTGGGAAGAGCTCGTCCCAGCCGCCACTCCAGTTGTCGTCATAAGAGTGGCCGAGGGTGAGTTTTTCAGGTGCGAGATTAGGATTATTCCAGAGCAGGTCAACGCCGAGTGGCTTGTATTGAATTTGCCAGATGCGTGCGCCGACAGTGGGCAGAATCTGCAGCCGCAGAAATTCATTCTCCAATATGAGTGATTGAAGGCCGTTTACCGGGGGGCCGGATTGAAATGAAAGCGTGTTCATGCTGTGCAGGAAAACGCTTTCAGATTATCGGATTGACGCTTATATAGGGTGAAAAAAGAAGGCTGTTTTAAGGTGGATTTGTTTGTTTTTTCAGCCTTCAATTTTCAGGGACAACTCAGTTATCTGTTTTGAGTTGTGAAACAAGTTTGCGAGAGTTCGACTACTGGAATTGGAACCAGTTCAGGTTGGCGATACCGCCTGTGCCTCCGAAGACAGCGTAGACATTGTGCACACCGCTTGCGCCAGATACGCTCGACGTCACCGTGCTCCAGTTTTGCCAGCCGCCTGTTACCGGGAGCGCTACCGATGCAATCGGCGATCCCGTCATATTGTCGAGGTAGAACTTCAACGTGCCACCATTGCCACCACTTGCTGTGCGCACGCTGACGCTGTTGACGCCATTGCCAAAGTCGACATTTTCATATTCGGCATAAGCACCCGGCGTTACGTAGCCAAGATCGTAGCCGCCGGTTGTGTCGCCCGTATCTTCGGTCTGAAGTCCTGATTCGACGGTGAAACTGGAAGCCTGAATCTGCGAGGTGGCGGCGATGGTTGTTGTGCCGTTTTGCGTTCCACTCCATGTAAAGGTGACGGCACCAAGCGATGGCAACGTGTAAGTGAAGTTGTCCTGGCCCCACTGGACTTGAAAGCTCTGCGCTGAGGAGGAGTCGTTGAAGCAAACGAGAACCTTTGAATTGTCAGGATTGATGTAAGCCGAACTGACAATGTAGTTGGCGTTCGATGAGTAGATGCGCTCTGCGCCTGGGAGAATGAATTTGCTGAACTGGCCAAGCGTGTAGTATTCAATGTCCTTGGTGACGTCGCCTGTGCCGGTGTTGACGGTGACGATGGGCGTGCAGGTCGCGCATCCACCGTAGCCCTGGTTGAGTTCGGGCAGATTCGGGCCGAGAGTCTGATCGAGCGCAAGGCTCCACTTGACATAGGAGCGTGCGGAGTTGCGCATCACTTGCGTGATCTCAACGAAGTCGCTGGTGAACTGATCAGAGACCCATGTTCCGCCTGAGTGTTCGGTTTCCCATGTGCCCTTGGAGGGGAAGAGATTTTGTACAGTTTGCTGCGCGCCGGGTGTGCCGCCGTATCCATGCCAGGCTGTTCCGGCGACGAGTGGAGATGCCAGCACAGTGGCGTCAGTGAGGACAGTTTCAGGGTATGAAGCTGTATCCCAGTTGTGATCGTAGACAAAAACCTGAGTAGTGATGTTGTTGGTTGCGAATGCGGGCAACACGTAATCGCGCAGAACGGTGAGTTGCGTTCCGGCATCCATTCCCATGGCCGGATAAGTAGTGGTGTTGTAGAGCGGTTCATTCTGCAGCGAGATGTAATCGATGGGCAGGCCGTTGGAGTTGTATGCCTTCAGGTAATCAACAAAATAGTTGGCAAAAGAAGTGTAGTCAGTGGAGAGGAGGGTGCCACCCATCATTGAATCAGAAGACTTCATCCATCCTGGAGGGCTCCAGGGGTTTGCCATGAGCTTCAGATTTGAATTGAGAGCGCGGGCATTTTGAATCACAGGAATGATGTAAGCCTGATCGTGTGTGATGGAGAATTGCGCGAGCGATGGGTCAGTGGCCGGTGGAGTCTGGTCGTCGAAGGAGTAGACGCTGCGCGCGATATCAGATGCGCCCATGGGAATGCGCATGAAGCTTAGGCCGATGCCGCTTCCGTTGCGCGTAAAGAGGTCGTTCATCGTGCTGGTGTACTGCGCGGGCTGAGCCTGCGTATAGAGGAGCCATGCTGCTGAATCGGTGAAGGCCGCACCGAAACCCTCAATGGGCTGGTAGGTGAGCGACTCGTCGACAAGAATTTTGTTGGAGCCTGTAGTGGTCAGCGTGAAGAGGGTAGCGGGCTCTGTTGCCAGCAGGCTGCTTTGGTCGTGAGTGCTGAGGATGACGTTCACTGGCGGGCCGGCGATCAGGTAGTTGCCTGATGCAGTGCTACTGGTTGAGTAACCTGTGGCAGTGGCAATGGCCTTGACTGTCGTGTCAACGGTGACCGGGATAGCGGCGCCTGCGTAGAGAGGGGAGGACGTCGTCGGCGCGCTGCCGTCTGTTGTGTAATAAATGTTGACCCCAGCTTGTGTATCACTGAGGGTAACAGAAGTGGAAACGTTAAATGTGCCAGGCGCAGGAGCCAAAGTGGGGGTTGCAGCTGCTGGTGGCGGCGGCGGCGGATTACCTCCTCCTCCATTGGTGTTTCCGCCGCTGCTGCATCCGAGCAGAGTGAGCGAAACCAGTGTGAGGGCAAATGTGAAAGAAAGAAGATGAAGGCGGACAACGGATGAATGAATTCTCAGCACTGGATTACCTCTGAAGGATTTTTGGAGCTTTCTGAAGGGCTGATTCAACTGAGCGCCAGAAGGAGTGATTTTTTCTGAGCATCTAAAAGTGTAGTCATTCAGAGCACCAAGAACATTAGGCTGCGAAAATTGCATTGACAAGTTCCATCGGGTATTTACGGTGAGGTAACTTGCAAGTTGATGAAAACAGGAGGTTCATTACGCTGTCCTCACGATTTTTACGTGAGGTATCATACGTGCAACAAGCGGTTGATAGAAAAGACTTCTAAGTACAAAGAAACTGATGCAGATATCAAGTACACATATCGACGTAATAACCGCATTTTATGTGATTTAGAGATGATGTGTCTAATTCCACTTTGTGAGCTCGTCAGTGCACATGACTTGATAGGCGATGCAGTGACTCTGAGTTCATTGACCCTTAATTTCAAGGTTTGCTATACTAGGTATGCGGGGTGGAGCAGCCCGGTAGCTCGTTGGGCTCATAACCCAAAGGTCGCTGGTTCAAATCCAGCCCCCGCAACCATTTAGCCGATAGGCCAACCCCAGATAACCCCAAATAACAGCGCCTCTCTAAACGCCGAGGGGTTTTCTGGGTGCGTCTGCGGGTTTCTTTGCATGGTTATGCGCTCCTCAGTGCCATCCTGACCACCTTGCTGTTGGCCTCACGCTTGGCCGTCATCAAGGCGTTTCCGTACACGTTCATCGTGGTCGAGATCTGGGCGTGCCGCATCAGCTTCTGCTGCACCCCCATCGGCGCGCCGGTGTCGTCCAGCCAGGAACGGTAGGTATGGCGGAAGGTATGCCATCCCGTACCGTCGTACTTCCCTGCTGCTTCCCGGCGTTCTTCATGGATGGGTAGGCGTTTGCCATTCGGCGTTAGACTATCCTGCTCACACCAGATGCCGACACCCGCCCCGCAGTTTGGACACTCCACCAGACAGCATCCAGCCGGACGGATATAGTCCTGCTGAACAGGGGCCGTGTGGTAGTGACGCCCGGTGACCGGGCTGGTGAAGACCAGCTCTGACCCCATAAATGGGGTCTTTCCCGCCGCCAGAGCCTTCCGGTTTTCCTCTTCGGACTTGTATTTCCAGCCCAAGAGGATCGTCGCGAAATCGGGATCGAGAGGAAGATCGTCCTCCGAGTATTCCGTCTTTACGATCTTCACCCGACCGTGGACGACTGCCCGGACGACTCTCATGCTCAGGTTCTCGAAATCGATGGCCTGCCAATCGAGCGCCAGCACCTCCTCGGCCCGGAGGCCGGTGCACTGCGCCACCACCACCATCGTGCGGTAGGGCTGCGGCAGCAGTTCGAGGATCTGGTAGAACTGCTCGACGGTAAGGATCACCGGTCGTTTCCGACGTTTGCTGATGCCCTTTATTTCGACAAACTCCATTGGATTCCGCTGCCACTCGACCATCTCCCACAGCATGGCTTTCTCATACAACCGGTGCATGAGGGCCTTGACGTGGCCTTTGGTCTTCGGGGCGGCATCCATCTTCTTCAGCCATTCCTGGACCTGAACCGGCTTGATCCGCGTGATCCGGGTGCTACCCCACTTCGCGCGAAGCTGCTTGATAACGCTCAGATATGAGCTGGCAGTTGAGTAGCTCAGTTCCCCTACGAGGCCGCTTCGATCACCACGACGAAGCTCCTTGATTTCAAGCAGCTTCTCTTCCTCGACGAAACGATCCAGCAAGGCGTTGAAGGTCGGCTCCAGAATGGCCTGGGTTGGGTTTTCCGAGTTGAGTTTGAGCACAAAGGCCTCCAGATGCCGCTCGACTGCGACCTGCGTGGGAAACCTGTCTGTGCCTAGGAACATAGATTTTCGTTTGCCGGTTATCGGGTCCTGGTAACGGTACTCCCAGGCCCATTGATTGTCGGCCCGCGCAACCTTGCGCAGGGTACCTCGCTGAAATCGTTGCCGTCTGAATTTCAAGGAAAATCACTCCTGTCCAGTCAGAGCAACGTGGTTGGTTGCATTTGAGTTTAATCCATGCTCCAGCCACACATTCAGCGAGCTGACGCGGAACCTCCACCGCTTTCCGACCTTAAAAGCCGGAATCTTTCGGGATCTGGCCATTCCTTCGAGCGTCTTCCAGTGCATCCCCAGCAAAGACGCGGCTTCGTGGAGGCCAAGCAGATCTTCAAAGATACCAATCTCCGGCCTCGCCGCCTGAGATTCTCTCGATTGTGCTTGTTGCTCAAAATTCAAGGATGTCGCCGGATGTGCCATTCGTCCCTCCGTTGCCGAACCGCGCGCGGTCTTCGTTGGTCTCGAACGAAGGCATCATGTCCTTCTTTGCCACCTCGGTCAAATTGGCAACAGAGGCCCGGAAATCGAGAAACAAACATCTCGACTGCATCGGATTTGACCGAATTCCGATATGGACACATGCTCTATTCGGTCGAGGCCGCCGGTCTCAGACGGGTGGTCACTCTGTTGACCGTGGGAGAAAACTGAGGATGTTTGATTCGCTTGAGGAACTTGCCCGCAAGCTCGCGGCAACGGGCTACTTCATCGATCCCGTGATGGTGCAGGTCGTCTATCTGGCCGCGAAGCTCCAGAAGCCTCTCCTGCTTGAGGGGCCCGCGGGGTCCGGGAAGACGCAACTTGCAATCTCAGTTGCCGCGGCTGCGAACACGCATGTCGAGCGGCTCCAGTGCTATCGCGGCGTGACAGAGGACAAGGCCATTGGTCGCTTCGATGAGTGTCTGCAGCGGCTCTACATGGAGTTCTCGCAGGGCCAGCACGAGAACTGGCAGATGGTGCAGGCGAACCTCAAGGGGCGGGACTTCTTTCGGCCCGGCCCTCTGATGCGTGCCCTCGAATGCGACCAGCCGTGCGTGCTGCTAATTGACGAATTGGACAAGGTGGACGACGGATTCGAGGCGATGCTTTTAGAGATACTTTCAGCCTGGCAGTTGTCGATTCCAGAGTTCGGCACCGTCGCAGCAAAGAGCATTCCCTTCGTCGTGCTCACCAGCAATGAGGAGCGCAGACTGGGAGACCCCATACGGAGGCGCAGCCTCTATGTGCGGGTAGAGCACCCGACGCCGGAACGCGAGGCGGAAATCATCGCCAGCCGCACTCCGAAGGCCGAAGAGAAGTTTCACCGGGAGATGGCGGGGATCGCGCTCTCGTTCCGGAATTATTCACTCGAAAAGCCCCCATCGGTCTCGGAGATGATTGACTTCGCGAACGCGCTTCAGTTGCTCGGAACCGACCACGTAACTGAGGACCACCGCGACGTGTTGCTGCCGTTCCTGGCGAAGACCGAAAAGGACCGCCGCCATCTCCTGCTCCGCGAGGGATTCAAGAGCCTGCTCGACGACGGCGCACGATTTGCGGGGAGCCTGGCGCTCCCTGGAGGACAACCTTCATGAAGCGATGCCTACTCCTGCTGTTGCTGCTGTTTTGCCGAGTCGCACCAGCCCAAGTCG
>DAHXOQ010000182.1 GCA_027364815.1 Acidobacteriaceae bacterium
TAGACATCACTAAATATTTCCTCATCCTCCCCGACGACATCGGTCACGGCCAAAGCTCCAAACCCTCCGACGGCCTCCATGCCCGCTTCCCCGCATACGATTACGATGACATGGTGCGCTCGCAGCGCCTCATGCTCGATGCAATGCACATCGACCACCTCCGCCTCATCCTCGGCACTTCCATGGGCTGCATGCAGACCTTTGTCTGGGGAGAAACTTACCCCAACTTCGCCGACGCCCTCGCGCCCTTCGCCTGCCTTCCCGTCCAGATCGCCGGCCGCAACCGCATGATGCGTTACACCGCCATCGAAGCCATCAAAAACGATCCCGCCTGGCTCAACGGAGAATACAAATCCCAACCCGCTCAAGGCCTGCGCACCGCCAACGAAATCATCTTCATCATGGGCACCAGTCCGCTTCAATTGCAGAAGAACTTCCCCACCCGCGATCAAGCCGAAAAATATATCGACAAAACTCTTGCCCAGCGCGTCGCATCCACTGACGCCAACGACATGATCTTCTACCTCAACGCCAGCCGCAATTACGACCCCAGCCCCAACCTCGCCAAAATCACCGCGCCCGTCCTGTGGATCAACTCCGCCGACGACTTCATCAACCCGCCCGAGTTGGGCATCGCCGAAGAAAAAGTAAAGCTCATCCCCCACGCCCGCTTCATCCTCCTCCCCATCTCCGACGCAACGCGCGGCCACGGCACACACACAATGGCCGCAGTCTGGAAAGACTATTTAATCGATTTCATGAAATCCACTGAGCCTGAACATTAAGTCCGTGTCCCACCCATCGCGCTTTTCTTTTGCGCTATGGGTGGGACCGTATTCAGATTGTTCTTCTCAAACTTTGTCTTCCGGTTAGCCTGTCTCTCACTTGATTCTCTGCGCATCGTGATACCCCTCCCCACACACAGGAATAAAATTGTAGTAACTCGTCAACCCTGCAACTTCCTCTGCTGGAGTCAAAATTTGCTGCGGTATTTCAAAAACCTTTACCAAGCAACACTAATCTGGCTGGCGCGCCACTCGCCCAATCAACGCCAGAGGCTTTTGCTCCTGACCATTCTCTCCGGCGGACTCTGCGGACTTGCCGCCGTCGCTTTCCACAAATCCATCAAGCTCGCTGAATCGCTCATGATCGACCCCGCCAATCATGCGCCCGGCCACACTTGGATTTTCTGGACGATCCTGGCGCCCACAATCGGCGGACTCGTCGGCGGACTCGGCATCACTTACATTGCTCCACGCGCCGCCGGCAGCGGCATTCCAATGGTCAAAGTCGCTTACTCCACGCGCTACGGCCTCATCCCTCTGCGTGACGCCTTCTGGAAGTTCATCCTCTGCACCATCCAACTCGGCTCGGGCGCATCGCTCGGTCTTGAAGGCCCCACCGTCCAGATCTGCGCCGGTGTCAGCAGTTGGCTCGCCCGCACCGCGCGCCTCAGCGCAAGCAACTGCCGCCGCATGGCCTCCGTCGGAGTCGCCGCAGGCATCGCCGCTGCATTCAATGCGCCCATCGCCGCCGTCACCTTCACGCTCGAAGAAGTCATCGGCGACCTCGACCAGACAATGCTCTCCGGCGTCATTGTCGCAGCCGCACTTGCTGCCGTCGTCGAGCATGCGCTCAGCGGCGAAAGCCCCGTCTTCCACGTCAACCACCAGTACACACTCACAAACGCATCATCGCTCGTCTGGTATGCGCTCCTCGGCCTGCTCGCCGCGCTCCTCTCCGTCGCCTTCACTGATTCCCTGCTCTTCATGCGCCTTTTCTTTCGCAAGTTAGAACACGTGCCTAAGTGGCTACAACCTGCACTCGGCGGAGCAGCCACTGGCGCGCTCGCCGTTGTCGGACTCCACTTCTTCCGCCTCAACGGAATCGCCGGTGACCCCTACAGCACCCTCACTCTCGCTCTCGTCGGCGCAGGCTCATTGCCCGTCATCGCCATGGTCGTCTTCTGCCTGCTCAAATTGGCGGCTACTGTTTTTTCTTACTCCAGCGGCGGCGCGGGAGGCATCTTCGCTCCGTCGCTTTTCATGGGAGCCATGCTCGGCGGCGCCGTTGGCTACATTGACGTGATCGTCTTCCACCACCCGGCTGAATCCATCGGCGCTTTTGCGCTCGTTGGCATGGGCGCTGTCTTCGCGGGAATCATCCGCGCCCCGATGACCAGTATCCTGATTATTTTTGAGATGACCGGCGGCTACGGCCTCATTCTCCCGCTCATGATTGCCAATATGAGCGCCTTCGCCCTCGCCCGTCACTGGCGTAAAACGCCCATCTACGAAGCCCTCCTCGAACAGGATGGAATCTTTCTGCACAAGCAGGATTCATCTGAAACAAAAGTCGGCGAACTCGACTAAACGCCTCCCGGAGGGAGTGCGCGAAAATAGCCCAGGGTGCAGCGCAGCGAAACCCTGGGAAACCCTTTCGTGCGAGCGCCGGCACTGCCAACTATACGTACACTTACGACCGCTGGGGTAACCGCTGGAACCAGAAAGCCCTCGACGCAGGCTACAACATGAGTCTGACCTTCAACACGACCAACAATCAGGTCAACGGCTACATCTATGACGCACCCGGCAACCTTTACAAAGACGACAATCACATTTACACCTACGATGCCGAGGGGAATCTTACGCAGGTTGATGGCGGCTCGACGGCGATCTATGTCTACGACGCGCTGAACCATCGTGTGCGGACCACGGTCGGCTCCACCGTAACGGAGTTCGTTTTCAACCAATCCGGCCAGCGCGTTTCCGAGTGGAACGGCACAACACGCGCCCCGCTCAAGGGCCATTACTACTGGGGAACGACGCCAGTGGCCTTTTACGACACCTCTGCCTTGCACTTCGAGCACCAGGATTGGCAAGGGACTGAACGCATGAGAACGAGCTACAATGGCGCTGTGGAAGCCACTTTCGCATCTCTGCCCTTTGGCGACGGCTGGCCGGCTGCCGCCACCTCCGACCCCTACGGCTTCGCCATGCTCGACTACGATGCCGAGACGGAGACCGATCACGCTCAGTTCCGTCAGTACTCCAGCGCTCAGGGCCGCTGGCTCTCGCCTGATCCGTATATGGGCAGCTACAACATGCTTGATCCGCAGAGCATGAATAGATATGTGTATGTGACAAATAATCCTGAAAGTGAGCTTGATCCATCGGGGTTGAACGCTTGTGTTATCGTTTATACGCCGTATGGTGGTGCTGGATCGCCATATTGCGCTTCGCCTAACTTTGGGGATGAAGAAATGACGTTGGCTCAAGAGCAAGGAACATATCTTGGAATGACAAATTTTACAATTTTGCAATACTGGGAGTATGTAAATATGACATACGATGGTACTGATTCTCCAGGAACGTGGACACCAATATTTGATACATTTACTGGTGATACAGGATCTTTCACGGTATTGTCAGGTCTACAAGGCGGTGGGGGTGCCCCAAATAACGGAACGCCACAGCAACCGCCGAAGCCGCCGTGCAACCCCTCGACTCGTATAGCTGGGATGTTGAAAGCAGCTGATGGGCTTTCGACCACGCTGATAATGTCTAACCTGGCCGCGCTCCATTATGCCGCCGGAGGATTCATCATTGGTGTTACGTGCGGTACACCCGAACCTGGGGAACCTTTGGCATGCGCAGCTGGCATTTTCGGCGGAGGTAGCCTGTTCGCCGGCGGCACAGCACTGGGCTACGGCGCTTATAAGGTAGCGACAGATGAGATGATTCCGGGGATCAAGCAGGCTATCACCTGCCAAGAGTAGGGGCGGACGATGAGAATATCCATCTCAAGATCGTGGGAAAGTCTCTGGGTATGGCTGTTCTGGGGCTTGGGCATTTATCTTGCGCTGGAACTTGGGCCATTTTTCATAGCCAAGCAGGCCCTCAGCAAGACTGCGGGCGAGCTCGCAGGTCCATATCTGGCTTGCGCTATACCTGGGGTAATCTTTATGCCACTTGTTTGGTGGCTGAGGAAGTGGAGGGAGCGGGGCATGGATCCCAAACGGCTGGCGCGCCGGTGGGGCGTAAGCACCGCCCTCTTTTGCGTTGCTGTGGTGGTTGCCGTGTCGTACTCCGGCGTTAAACTCGGCCTCATGGACCCGACAGACGCTTTAGGCGGTCTCGTCGTATCGATATTGTTGAGCGTACCCGTCCTCTATTTCACGTTGCACTACATGGTGCTGAAGCACTTCTCCACGGGAGCGGCTGGGAAACAGATGCCAAGAAACGACGGAGCCAGATCTCCTAGCTGAAATCCGCCACGCCGTTCCTAGCCAGCAGGCCGCTCTTCGGGGCGGCCTTGCTGCCACGATACAGCTACGATGAGCGGTGGCTTTGTGCGCGAATACGCAGATTGTTGGACCAATCCGTTTCTAGCCATCGCCCCAAATAACGGGACTTCAAAGCAACAGCCGGGTGCCCCACATCTCGCGTTTGAGATGTGGGATTTAAGACTCTCAATGTCTCATTCCTCGATCGGCGGGTGCCCATCTCTGTGTAACCCGAGATGAACGGGTGCCCCGGGTCTCAAGAGAGACCTGGGAAGTAAAATGATCGCATGCCAAAGGGTCTGGTTCGTTATCAGCAATGCGGCTGCTTTCACTTCATCACATTCAGTTGTTATCACCGGTTTCCGTACCTCGGCACAGTAGCAGCACGAGAGCTTTTCGAGCGGTCGCTTGAAGCTATGCGAATCCGTTATCTGTTTGTTGTCTCAGGCTACGTCGTTATGCCGGAGCATGTTCATCTGCTCCTCGGTGAGCCAAAGAATGTTCTACTGTCAAAGGCCATCCAGGCACTTAAATTGTCAGTCTCAGTGCAAAGTTATCAGCGGCCTTTCTGGCAGCCGCGCTACTACGATTTCAACGTTCACAACCCTGAGAAGCGTGTTGAGAAATTGCGTTACATGCATCGGAATCCAGTTAAGCGAGAGTTGGTTGCGAAGCCGGAGGACTGGGCTTGGTCGAGCTACCGTCATTATGCTTATGAACACATCAGTACTGTAGAAATTGAATCGGCTTCGACCGCTTTCCGACGTGGCAACCGCTTGCCAGACTTTCTCTGTTATAAAGAATTCGAGGGATGAAGTTCTTCTTCCCAGGTCTCTCTTGAGACCTGGGGCACCCTGAGTTTTAAAGGGGAAACAAGATATGGGTCACCCGCCAAGTCGAATGAACTCATTGGGTCAATGAAATTGATTGAGAGATGGATTCTAGTAACAGCTGTTTGTGAATTTACCCAAACTGAGCGAATCAGTATATACTCCTTGGCAAGAAGTTGACTTCACAGTAACAACAACGAACGGAGACTACTAGGTATGAAATTTGCAGCAGCAGTTGTAATGTCATTCAGCCTTTTTCTACTTGCCAGTTGTACCGGTTCGGGCGGTTCAAACAGCATAGTTCCACCAGTACATGCGGCAACGTATTCCAATGCCAATGTAACTGGTACGTACTCAATACGACTGGGTACTTCGCTTGACGTTATTGCGGAGATGATTGGCACGTTTACGGCGGATGGCGCAGGGAATATTACCTCTGGAACTATGACTGAATATGGAACAAACGCAGCTATAAATCAGACATGTTCAGTTTCTTTCTCTGGAACCTACAACATTGAGAGTAATGCGAACGGCTCTGCAACAATCAACGCTACGTTTACACCGAATGGCACAAGTTCTCAGTGCCTCCCAAGCGGCACATACAAATTCAATATGCAAGCAGCGCAGCAAGGTTCAATTCTTTTGTTTGGAGAATCAGATGGAATAGGGCTTCAAAGTGGAACAGCAGCCAAACAGTAAATGCGAGATTCGAGTATATTCACTTGCAAGCAGCAAGCTTCACATTCACACTTACGAACAGAGACTACTTGTTATGAAATTTGGCGGGTGGCCCAGATCTGACTTCGCAAAGATGAATGGGTGCCCCGGGTCTCGTAGAGACCTGGGAAGTAAAATGA
>DAHXOQ010000183.1 GCA_027364815.1 Acidobacteriaceae bacterium
GCCTTATGACATCGGCCAGATCGGCCAGCTCGACCTGCAAATCCTCCTCGAACTCTTCGGCGGCAAAGACGCAGCACGCGCCCTCACCTCATCCTGGGATGGCGGCCTCTATTGGGCCGGAGCGCGCCGTGATGCAACTGAAGCAGAGCTCGCAACCACCCGCTCCGTTGCCATCTTCTATCTCTCCGCGTGGAAAAACTCCGACTCCGCCAGGCGCTTTGCAGAAATATACTCGGGTGAACTCGGCCACAAATACTCCGGCCTCAAGCATGACGAAGCCCTGAGCACTGGCGCAACCGAGGTCTACGTCACCAATGAAGGCCCCGTCACCATCACCACCCGCGGCCATAACGTATTCGTCACCGAGAGCATCCCGCTGGAGGAAGCGGGGAAGCTTGCGATGCTCATGCTCGACGCGCAGGGAACGGGCGAACTCAAGCAAGCCAGGCAGAGCTCACCTTCTCAACGGATTGATAAGAATTCGGATGCCCCAGGTCTCGCTTTTGAGACCATAGATTCAGAAATATCCCGCGACTCTCTCACAGGCAGCTTCGTCCGCTTCTTCTCCAACTGCGGCCTCATGAAATTCGCTCTCAACGCCACAAAAGCCCTGCGCTGATTGGTTTTTCGTGCGGTAGACCGGGGATTTATCCCCGGCAATTAAATCCCTTTAATCGAAGTATTTAGTTGTACAGATTGAATTTGGTTATAGATTGCATTCATCTCAGAGTTGTTTTCATAGGGTGACTCTCATGCCATTTCCGCAAACGTGCCCGAGTTTGTAATAACTCCTCATTATTAAGGAAAGATGCAGAATCATCTCTAGCGTTTTCTACGTACTTTTGATTGATAGCGTTTTTTTCGTACTTTATACTTGGGTTTTCAACATTACTCGATGCTGCGAGAGACAGCCAAAAATATGATTCTATGAAATTTTGTGTCACTCCTTCGCCGTCATGGTACATGGCACCGAGGTTGTATTGGGCAGGTGCATAACCCTGTTCGGCAGCCTTGCGAAACCAAGCAGATGCTTTCACCGCATCTTGTGATACTCCCATTCCATCACGGTAAAGAACCCCAAGATCATATTGTCCGAACATATAACCTTGTTCGGCCGCTTTATGAATCCAGAATGCAGCTTGCTCAATATTTTGTTGTACTCCTTGGCCTTCTTTATACAGAACACCAAGGTTGTATTCAGCCGCACCATAGCCCTGATCAGCGGCTTTGCGAAACCAGAATGCAGCCTGTACGTTATTCAGCGTCACACCTTCGCCGAGGTGGAAAAGAATGCCAAGTTCTGATTGTGCATGAGCATCACCCTGTTCTGCTGACTTGAGAAACCAGTCAGCAGCCTGAGAGAAGTCTTGAGGCATTCCTTGGCCATCGCGGTATCTAATGCCAAGATTGTATTGTGCCGTTGCGTTCCCGTTGGCTGCTTTTTGTTTGAGTACAGCTAGACTTTGGCCTCTTATGCCACAATTAGAAAGGCAAAAGATCAGTAGAGCGAAAATGTAACGCTCGGATCCATGACAGAGTTTCAGCACAATACACCTCTTAGAATTTCGTAGTAGGAAAGCACGGGATTTTCAGACAATGAGCTAAAACTGTTTTATACCCTCGTGCAGTTTCAACTTTCGTGATGTAAAAGGCATTTAACGGATCCTGTACGATATAAAGAATTCTCTGGTTCACATGCTTAAGGGCCCACGATTTTGCTTCACCTAATGTTTTGCGACTTCCGCAATGTTTCATAAAGCAATAAGGAAATTCAGTCCAAACGGTAAACGCGTTCGCTGGATCTTTAAAATCTATCCCTTCTGTGGGTGCATCACGAACGATCTTCTCAATAACAAGTTTAATTTCAGCGTCCATAAAAAACCACCTCTTTAAAATGATAGGTTAGAAACCAAACATCTTCAACAACAAACCTTGAGGAACCGAGTTCTGGCCTATCGTGTTACACCAGATTCGACAATTTGACATGGTAGTCGTCCGTTCTTTAACAGGCATATATATTCGTCGAGAACCTCTTGGTAAATAGTGAATTTATTTGGGGAAGTTAAGCTGTCATACTCTCCAATCTTCCGGTATTGAATTTCACGATCTTTGTTACGATATAACTCCGTAATACATCCACAATTCTTGCACCGTCGTAATGTACTACCTACATTGAGACAAACTTTTACAATGTCAATCTCGGTCATCTTGACCTGCGTTGGTATTACCTCTACCAGATTCGGGTGAGAGCAGGTTGGGTGAATGCAAGTAAGACTTGGTTTCTTCTTGGGACTAGTTTCTCTATCTCTTGCAACTACGGGACGTCTGCTTCCTCGCATTGTTTCACCTCACAAAAGCATGATGACACCGTTTGTTCGATCCCCGCTACAACAATCAACAGAATTTGCAATGCTTTTTATCACCAGCTTTCTCCACCCCCTCCATTTCCAACTTTTACTCAACTGAATAATCGCCGCAATGCATGCACACCTCAGCCTCAAGCTCCCCCATTGCTGTACTATTTCTGTTGCGAACTTATCTCATAGGAGTCACTCATGCAGCAAGCCTTAGAAAATCTCGAACCGAAATCCATTTGGAAGCACTTTGACCGCATCGCAGCCATCCCCCGCGCCTCAACCAAGGAGGCCGCCGTCCGCCAATATGTACTGGACGAAGCCGCCCGCCTTGGCCTCAAGGCCACACAAGATGCGGTTGGCAACGTGGTTGTCAGCAAGCCCGCCCGCCCGGGGCGCGAATCCGCCACACCCGCACTCCTGCAAGGCCACCTCGACATGGTCTGCGAGAAAAACGAGGGCACAGCCTTCAACTTTGACACGGACGGCATCCGCATCCTGCGCAAGGGCGATTGGCTCACAGCCGACGGCACCACCCTCGGCGCAGATAACGGCGTTGGCGTCGCCACCGGGCTCGCCGTCATGGAGAGCAACTCCATTAATCACGGGCCGCTTGAATTCGTTTTCACGATTGACGAAGAAACCGGCCTGACCGGCGCGTCTGAGTTTCCTGCCGGCGTGCTCAAGTCAAAGTATTTTTTCAACCTCGACGGCGAAGAAAAAGGCACGCTCTGCATCGGTTGCGCCGGCGGACTCATCACCAAGGCCCGCCGCGCCGTCAAGCTGCAGACGCCCGCCGCCAAAGCCGCTTTCCGCATCAAGATCAGCGGACTGCGCGGCGGCCACTCCGGTGTTGACATCCACCTCGGTCGCGCCAACGCCATTCGCATTCTTGGCGCAACACTCCAGGCAGTGCTCGCCGAGTTGCCAGCCGAAGTCGCCGACCTCAAAGGCGGCAGCGCGCAGAACGCCATCCCGCGCGAAGCCTTCGCAGTCATCGCGCTCGACGCCGATCACACGGCCAGGCTGAACCAGATTCTCTCCCGCTGCCAGAGTGAGCAGCGCACCGACATCGGCGCATTTGACCCGGAGATCACCATCGCCGCTGAAAAAACTGACCTGCCGACCAAGGTTATGGCTGCTCACGATTCCCGCAGCGTCGCCGATGCGCTTGCCTGCCTGCCTCACGGCGTCCTTGCCATGAGCCCCGACGTTCCCGGCCTGGTGCAGAACTCCACCAATCTGGCAATTATCACCCTGACCGACGGCGTGATAGAGATTGTTACCAGCCAGCGCAGCGCCATCGAGAGCAGCAAGCTCTCAGCTGCAAACCTCGTCGCCACCGCTTGCCGCCTCGCCGGCTTTGAGACCGAGCACAGCGGCAGCTATTCCGGCTGGAAGCCCGAACCCAATAGCGAGATTGTCCGCCAGATGCAGGAAGTGCACAACAAGCTCTACGGCAAACCCGCCGAGCTGGTCATCATGCACGCCGGCCTCGAGTGCGGCACAATCGGCGAAAAATATCCCGGCATGCAAATGGTGAGCCTGGGCCCGCAAATCGAAAACCCGCACAGCCCCAATGAGCGTTGTCAGATCTCCTCCGTCGAGCCCTTCTATCAGTACCTCTGCGCCGTGCTGGAGGCGATTTAACTGGCTGCCTCATCCTTTCCAAGCTTTTGCGGGGTACTTCAGTTCTGACCACCCGATAATGATTGGTTACCCCGGGTCCCGTTCACGGACCCGGGATTCAATAATCTCAGACCTACAAATATCTACAGTTTTTTATTGTTTGCAAATTAAGTAGTTTGGTGATAATTTTGTGCGTAATTGTAGTACAGAACTAACCAGTTGCAAATCTATCACGGAGGAAATGATGAAGAATTTTATGTTTGGCATGATGACGCTTGTATTCGCGGTTTTGTTAATAAGTTGCTCAAATGGCTCTAACAGTTCAGGCAATACTGGTGGTTCTGGTTCATGTAAATCAGGAAATGTGTGTGCACAAACAACATATACGAATGCTAGCCTTACAGGTAATTACGCATTTGTGAATAATGCTAATACTTGGATTGGAGCAATTACAACTGATGGTAATGGAAATATTACATCTGGAACAATCACTTATGGCATTACAAATTCATGCACTGTGTCAGTCACAGGTACATATGAAATTCAAAGTAGTGGAGCTGGAACTGCAATATTGAATTTTGCATCTGGTGGTAATACCCCATGTGATTCAACGAAAATAAATACGCTTCAAAGTATTCTTGGTGGAGCATACAATATTGAGGTATCTCAGCAAGGTTCTGAAATGTTTATGGTCAATAGCAATCCAGAAACGAACATTTTATCAAAGCAATAATCTATTTTCAGTTACATATTGGTGCAGGCTATCCCATCCTTTCCGCACTTTCACGGAAAGGATGGGATTCAAAAACCTTCACGCCAACCCGCCAAATATGCATGCAACGCGGGCACATGCCAACTTGCAAAAACCATCCAAAATTTTCGCCCATCACTTATCGACATAAAAAAACAAAAAGGGGCCGGATTTCTCCGGCCCCTGCCCCCTGAGCCCTGTCCCCTGGGCCCTGTTTTAATTATCCCCACTCAACAGCGACCCAACAATCCCGCCGATGACCGCGCCCCCGCCAACATTGCGCGCATCATTGCCGGCCTTCGGCAGATACGGCACCAGCGCATGAGCCAGCCTTGAGAGCGGCAACGTTTGCAGCCAGATCGAGCCCGGCCCCGTCAGCGCCGCCAGAAAAATTCCATCCCCGCCAAAGAGCGCGTTCTTGATTCCCGGCACCGTCGTAATGTTGAAGCCAACCGACGATTGGAAGGCACCCACATGGCCCGGATGCACGCGCAAGGTCTCGCCCGGCTTCAAGTCTTTTTGGATCATTTCGCCTGAAAGTTCCAGCCACGCCGTACCTTGCCCGGAAAGTTTCTGCAGAATGAATCCATCGCCGCCAAAGATTCCCGCGCCCAGCGATTGCTGAAATCCAATTGTCAAATTCACCTGCGGCGTCGCGCACATGAAGCCATGCCGGTGCACCATCAACTCGCTTCCCGGCTGAATCTCCACTGGAATAATGTGCCCCGGCATTTTTGCCGCAAAGCTCACCGAGCCCGGCGTTCCAACCGCCCAGTACTCGGTCATGAAAAGGCTTCCGCCGCTCGCCACGCGCTTGAGCGCCCCAAAAAATCCGCCTCCGCCGCCGGCCTGCGTGTGCGTCTTCATCTGAATCGACGAAGTCATCCAGGAGAGCTCGCCGCTCTCCGAGTAAATGCTTTCATTCGGTCCCAAATCAATTTCAAGAACCGGCAACACTGTGCCCAGAATATTCGCCTGCATCGCTCTCTCCTTATTCAAGAATCCGGTTTGTTCAAGCTCCAATTTCGTAGCTCAGTCTACAGGCTTAATCCGCGCGATAGTGATAATTCTGCTCAAATTCCTCAAATATCTCGCATTGCGGCCACGGTCTTGCTTCGCGGTAGGCAGGGGGACTTTATCCCCCGCAACTGAGAATTGAGAATTGAGAATTGAGAGCTGAGAACTGGGAACTGGGAACTGAGAACTGGGAACTGAGAACTGAGAACTGAGAA
>DAHXOQ010000184.1 GCA_027364815.1 Acidobacteriaceae bacterium
CCTTCAGCATGAAGTGCTTGTAGCCGCCCTTTTCCGCCTGGATGGGATCCCACAGGATGCGCTGCGGCTTGCGAACAAGGTGCTTGCCATCGAAATCAGTGAATTCAACACCCTCGCGCGTCAGGATGGCCATGTCGCCGTCGGCGAGGAAAATAATGTTGCGCGTGTAATGGAGAATACCGGGAACGTCGGAAGCGACAAAGGCTTCGTGCTCGCCGACGCCGATGACAACAGGTGGGCCGAAACGAGCGACGACAATTTTGTCCGGCTCGTCGGCGGAGAGAATGCCGAGCGCAAAAGCTCCGGTCAGGCGTTTGACCACGCGGCGCACAACAACTTCAAGCGGCCCCGGCTGCGTCTTCTTTTCTTCTTCGATGAGGTGCGCGATGATTTCGGTGTCGGTCTCGGTGACAAATTTGTGACCGAGTGCGATGAGCTCGCCTTTGAGCTCGAGATAATTTTCAACAATTCCGTTGTGAACAACGACAATAGAGCCGCTGCAATCGCGATGCGGATGCGCGTTCTCTTCTGTGGGCCGGCCGTGTGTTGCCCAGCGGGTATGGCCGATGCCGTATGTTCCTTCAAGAGGATGCTCGCGCAGAACCTCTTCAATGTTGCGTAGCTTTCCCGGCGCGCGCGCTACGGAAAGCTTGGGTTGGCCCGCAGTTCCGACGGCAATGCCGGCTGAATCATAGCCGCGGTATTCGAGGCGGCGCAACCCCTCGAGAATGACAGGAACAACTTTACGTGGACCGACATAGCCAACAATTCCGCACATGAGCGCTTACTCCAGGCTGCCGCAGTTACTCTTCGATTGTGTAAGTGAACTCTTCAATGATGGAGTTCGTAAGCACGTCACGGGAGATGCGCTCCACCTCGGCGCGTGCAGCATCCAGCGTGAGCCCCGGCGCGAGCGTGAGCAGAAAGTACTTTCCCTGGCGGACGGCTTCGACGCTGGTGACGCCGATCTTGCGCAGTGCGTTTTGAATCGTTTGGCCCTGCGGGTCGAGGACTGAGGTTTTGAGGGTAACAATAACGTGTGCCTTCATATGCTCATGATTATAGTGAATTTTCTCTTTGGGAGTTGAGCAGAGATGCTCGTTTCAGTCACGAACCGGTTTCTGTTCCAAAAATGGAGCTGTATTTTGATATGGGGAACGAACCCGTGTGCAGTGTAAAAGGCGCTCACTTCGGATTGCGGGACAGTGTTTTACTCGAATCAAATTCAGCGTTTTTACATTTGACTTTGCCAATATCCCTCTCTAGACTGGCCGCAATTCCTGACCTGAAAGGCTTCTCCACATGCAAAACCGCGTATCACTTGCTGCAATCCTGCCACTGTTCACAACATTGGCTTTTGTAACAGCCGCAACAGCGCAGAGTGACATCCAGTGCGGCAAGGACGGTAAGACCTATACCCAACCGGCAGGATGCGCGGCTCAATGCAAAGGTCAGATCGATGCCGAGAGATGCATGCTGCAGCCGAAATTGAAGGAGCTCGACGACGGCTTCTACAAAAGTTTTTACAACCTCAGCATCTTCTTTAACGGCAATGCAAAAAAAGTGATGACATGCGGCGATAAGAATTTTGACGCCACGCTTGGAACCAATACCACCGTGACTCTGCCTGGAATGCTTTTGCCCGGGCTTGCCGGTGTGATGCCGGCACAGCTACCGGGCGCTCCCGGCCGTGTGGCCGTGCGTGACAAATTGGTTGAGCGCATCTTCGGCAGATGGTTGCATCCTTACAAGTATTCCGATTTCGTTGTTAACTGGACGAAAGAAAAGAATGGAGAGTGGGCCGATCTTGAAAGCAAGCCTGATTCCTGCGGCAAATATCATTTGAATATTTCGGTGCAAACGCTCTGCCGGTCGCCAGCTTCTGTCGTCGTGGTAATCGGCCATGAAATGGTGCACAAGGAACAATACTCCCGCCATTACACAACGATCGCAATGGATGATTTCGGGGAGTTGCGTGCCGATCTGCACGAGGTAGAGGCCTATTCCTGGGAGTTGCAGCAGGGAAATTTCAAATGGGCCTTCGAATCAATCAATAAAGATCCCCTGTTTCCGGGTGTCACCGATGAGGAAAAGAAGGAGTCACAGCAGGCGCAGCGATGCTACGAGTGGGATGCCGAATCGCAGTTGCACAAGATCATTACCGGTTGGGGTGGAAGTACGTTGGTGGGTAAGCTGGATAAATTTTTCAACGAGGATCCATGGATCAAGAGCCAGTGGCTGCCGAAGCATGCGGATTGGAAAACTTTGAAGCTGTCGCCGGAAACCTCGGAATGCAAACAGTTCCTGGCCGTTGAGCCTACGGAGAAGGATACAACTCCGGCGCCTTCCGACCGTCCGTGGGAGAACAAGGGCAATCCTCTAACCCCGGGCGTCACGAAAAATTGCGATCAGCCGTGAAGCTCGGCTCTGCCTGGGCTGCTGCTTATTTATGCCCGGCTCTGGACAACCCTCTGCCGCATCCTTGATGATGAAGCTTCCGGCGGTCACGTATCCGGTGTTGACCGCGACTGGACAGGAGAAGAATTCAGCAATGATCAATTACCTGGAGCTGCCCATCGGTGACCGCTCCCCAGAAGTCTTTCGCGCCGTCATCGAGATCCCCAAGGACAACACCAACAAATTCGAGTACGACAAAGAGCTGCACGTCTTCAAACTGGATCGCAATCTTCACTCTCCGGTTCATTATCCCGGCGATTACGGCTTTATTCCCTCCACGTTGAGTGAGGATGGCGATCCGCTGGATGTTCTGGTCCTGGTTCCAAGCCCGAGCTTCCCCGGCTGCGTGCAGGAGGTTCGCCCGATTGGTCTTCTGGAGATGCTTGATCAGGGCGTGCTCGACGAGAAGGTCATCGCCGTCGGCAAAAACAATCCCCGCTATTCTGACGTCTGGAATTACACCGACATCTACCCGCACCTCATTAAGGAAATCACGCACTTCTTCGCAATCTACAAAGATCTTGAAGGCAAGCGCGTTGAAGTGAAAGGCTGGCACGACGCAGCCTACGCGCGTGACCGCGTCATCCACTCCGTCAAACTTTTCAAGCAGACCAAGCTGAAGCAAGCCAACGAGACTAAAAAGCAATAAGCTCCAATGCAAAAACAACAAACCCGCTTACTCCACTATTTATCTAGTGGCTGGGGTGGGTTTCTGCTTTTCCGGGATGCGGTGAGGTCGGCAAAAAAATCGAATGGCTTATTAATATTTAAGCTCGCATTGAAGAATATATTTCCTACGTTGGCACGCCCATCATGCGCAGGTATTCTTTGGTGAGTATCGCGCGCAGCCTCGGCGCAACTGCAGGGTCGCAGGATACTTCGAGTGAGCGGCAGCGATCGATCGCCTGTCGCAGATCGCGCAGAAAGGCCACGCAAGACGGGCAAGATTCAATGTGCTCCTGCATTTGCTCGCAGGTGCGCGGTTCAATGCGGTTATCGAGATACTCCGAGAGATTGGCAAACAACTCGCGGCACTCGGAAGGACGTTTGTTTGATTTGGTACGGCCCTTCATGCCGCCATTATGTTTCTTGACAATAGAGTGACCATGGTGCCCACTCTCGGCGTCTTGAAGGATGAGACTCATCTCTTTGCGCACGGCAAGACGCGCACGATGCAGGCGTACTCTTACCGTCCCCTGTTGCAGGTTGAGAATCTGGGCCACCTGCTCTGTACTTAGCTCTTCCATATCGTGAAGAACCAGAACAATGCGCAGTTGCGGTGGAATCCTGAGAATAGCCTGGTGGAGTTGATGATGTTCTTCAGCGTGGAGAAGATTGCCTTCCGGCGTTTCCGCAACATCGGCGAGCAATCGCTCCAGTTCGTTCCCGTCTGGCATCAATTCATCGAGCGATAGAGTTTGCTTCGGCGCATAAACGCTCTTGCGACGCATGCGCCAGCAACGGTTTCGCGTGACGGTATAAAGCCAGACTGCGAGAGCCTTCGGATCCTGAATTTTCGATAAGTGCGCAAGTGATCTGGAGAGCACCTCCTGCATGGTGTCCTCGGCATCTTCCTGATGGCCGCATACCTTCATGCTGAAGGAGTAGATGGTATTCTGCAGCAGCCCAATGGCCTCTTCAACGGCTTCAGGAGTATTGCTGCGCAAAAGATCGCTGGCTTGAATCAGTTCAGGTCGCATGGCATGGGGTCGTCGAGAGCAATATCAGTATATCTCCCGCGCAGGCACACGTAACTGAACTTCAAGAATGTTTACCGGCTCAGCAGCGTAAACATTGGAAAGCGGCTTCAATCGGCCGGGGGCGGCGCTTTGACACCTGCTTGCATTTTCGCCTCAATCATCTCCATGCAGATCGGGGAGACTTTTTTCAGCCAGTCTCGCATCTCGTCTTGTGCAGATGTTGAGTCGGCAATTTGCCATGCGTATAACAATACCAATGCCAACTCTATCTCGGCGCCTTGACGCTTTTCTTCCACCAGGAACATCTGCCGGTAAACCTCATCCTTGATCTGTTCACCGCGAAAATGCCGTTGACTCATTGGCCGTGGGGCACCACTTTTCGCACTCATCGCATTTTTTCCCCTTGCACCAGCCACGAGTACAGTCCGACTTCTGTTACTGCAGGCTCTGCGAATCCGGCGATCAGCATCTCTCTCAGCGCCTCTCCAGATGAGATGCGATGCTCAAGAGGTGGACCGCCAATCCTTTCTACATCGGTTCTCCAATCTAGAATTGCAAGTTGTCCACCCTGCTTGAGCGTCCGCAGGGCTTCTGCCAGCACTGCTGCACGATCCTCAATCTCATGCCATAGATTTGCAAGAAAGAAAAAATCGCAACTGGCAGCCGGCAGGCTTGTGTCGCTGGCTTCCGCGTGTAGCATTTCGATGTTATGGAACTCAGTCATATGCAATTTCCGCTCGATCCAGGCAAGCATCTCCTGCTGGCCGTCGATCGCATAGACCTTACCGTCAGCGCCAACTGCTCTCGACAACGGCAATGTAAAGTACCCTGTGCCTGCGCCAACGTCAGCAATCACCTGCCCAGGTTGCACCCCGAGAGCGTCAATCACATCCGCGGGAGGAAGCCAGAGAAGGCGCTCGGGATTGTCGAGCCGCTCAGCCTGTGAGGCGGGAAATCGTTTATCGTGCATCAGTACCTCGCAGCGTTGAAGTTCAGTTGGAGTCTTTCAATCCCATAGCGCGCAAAATCATCATCGCCGGGCACCAGTTGGTGATAGCTGATTGCAGCAGGTTGAGTCCGATGAATGCCGTCAGCCACAACCAATAGTGCGAAAAATAGTGGGTCAATGCGAGCGAGAGTAAAATCATCACGCCCGCCATCAGGCGCAGTCCGCGTTCAACGGTCATAGCGTTTCTCCTTCTTCTGTGTTGGTTGGGTTGGCCGCGCCTTTGCGCGAGTTGACCATGAAGTAGAGCACAGGAATCGTAGGCCACGAGAGGAACGTCGAAGCGACCGCTCCGGCAATCAACGACAGTGCCAGCCCCTGGAAGATTGGATCAGTCAGAATCACGCTGGCGCCGACAACGACAGCGGCTGCGGTCAACAGCATCGGTCGGAAGCGCGTGGCTCCTGCATCGATGACTGCTTCAGCCAGCGGCATTCCTTCACGTATGCGCAACTCGATAAAGTCGACCAGGATGATCGAGTTGCGCACAATGATTCCAGCTCCGGCAATGAAGCCGATCATCGACGTCGCCGTAAAGAATGCGCCCATCATCGCGTGCGCCGGCATAATGCCGACGAGAGTCAGTGGAATCGGAGCCATGATAATCAGTGGCACAATGAACGACCGGAACCAGCCAACCACGAGCACGTAAATCAAAATCAGCACTGCCGCAAAAGCCAGACCCATGTCACGGAATACTTCAATCGTGATGTGCCACTCGCCATCCCACTTCATTGAGTAGTGGTCGGTGGATTTTGGCTGCTCCGCGTTGTAGCGGGTCAGAGT
>DAHXOQ010000185.1 GCA_027364815.1 Acidobacteriaceae bacterium
GCTGAAGAAGGCGCGGACGCCGATGGCGTGAAGATGACAGAGGAGGGCAGGGAGGTCGGCGGTGGAGTTGAGCGCGGAGATTTTTGCGAGTTCGGGCTGTAGTGAGGCGAGACCGATTTTGTTGAGGGTGGCAGTGTCCATGCAGCTTGCGTATTCGTCACCGACTTTTTGCTCATTAGGAGTGCGAGTGGCTGAAGGGGCGGAGACAGTTTCGAGGATCTGTCGCAGATGGAGCTGATTGAGCTCGTGGAGCTCGGTGAAGCGGCCGTAGCTGGTCTGGTCGGCTGGAAGAGGATTCTGCTTGAACCAGCCGTTGCAACTGAATTTGTAGAAGTTGTCGCATGGGTCGACGGATTTGTCGATGAGTGTGGGGTCAAAGACGCGCAATTCAGGCGCGGGCTTAGCAGCGGCGGGAGCGGGGATGGTTTGACCGATGAGATGCGCAGTGAAAATGGCGAGAGTCAGCGCTATGGCTAAAGAAGAGAGGCGTGAGATGGATTGAGCTTTGGACATGGGAACCAATTTATCAGATGGATGGTAGGTTGGGCAGTGTGGAGTGCTTGGGAGAAGAATGTGGCTGCAATTACAATGGACAATGGAGAGCAGAGCTCTCACGAGGAGTTAACACGTGTCACAAAGAACTTTCAGTATTGTGAAGCCGGACGCATTCCGCAAAGGGTTCACTGGGGCCATTCTTGCAGAGATGGCGAAGGCCGGATTCAAAGTTGTTGCCATCAAGAAGGCGTCGATTTCAAAGGTCCAGGCGGCGGGATTCTATGCCGTTCATAAGGAGCGCCCGTTTTTTGATTCCCTGACGACGTTCATGAGCTCCGGACCGATTGTGTTGATGGTTTTGGAGAAGGAAAATGCGATTGCCGATCTGAGGAAGTTGATGGGCGCAACGAACCCGGCGAATGCCGAAGATGGCACGCTGCGCAAGTTGTTTGCGGCTTCCATCGAGGAGAACGCAGTGCATGGCTCTGATGCTGAGGATACTGCCGCGTTTGAGATTGGGTACTGGTTCGCGGGGTATGAACTGGTTTAGCTTTTGAATGTTGGAAGTGAGAAGGCCGCCCACGTGGGCGGCCTTTTTCTTTGTATTGAGTCCGCAAGAAATCGTTTTGAGAGTAATTAGTTTCCAGTTAATCTTTCAATTTTTTGTCGCAAAGATTCAAGTTCACTTTTTAACTCGGCGACGGTCGATTCCAGAGTGGTGATGCGCTCTTCATCTACACCTAGTGCAGTTGGCCTTGGAGTGGATGGAATGGTTGCAAGTGCGGCGGAGTCGATGGGGCCGCAGAGGAGATGAGCATAACGGGCTTCTTTGGTTCCGGGTTGGCGGGGTAGGATGGCGGCCATCGGTGGGGTTCGGTCGATGAGTTTTTGCAATCCGGCGAGGACGGCGGAGATTTCGTCGAAGCGGTGGATGCGCTCGGTGCGGTTGCGCAGTTCGCCTGTGGTTTGAGGGCCGCGGAGTATGAGAACGCAGAGAAGAGCAGATTCGGCGCGTGTGAGGTTGGAGTACTCTCCCCAAAGGTGCTCATACTTTGCGACACGTCCTTCGGAGTTGCGCGCGACCCCGGCGAGATTCTTTGCTTCGAGTCCGTGGATCGCCTGGCGGACGTCTTCTTCGTCCAGGGTCATAACGGGTTCACGATTGGAACGTTGATTAGCAGCGTTTTGGAGGGCGTTGAGGCTGAGTGGATAATACTCCGGCGTGGTGGCTTCTTTTTCCATGAGTGCGCCTAGAACGCGAGCTTCGTATGTGGTGAGGTGCATGGTTGCGTCAGTCATGTTGGAAGGGCCTTATCTGTTCTGTCGGAATGAGAGCAGGATGATTCTATTTTACAGACCGCAAAGTACAGCTCAGGGATTACGATGTTTAGTATGGAAAAGACTGCGATGGAGAAGATCAGGATTGCTGGTGTTGAGGTTTCTCGCTTTGGGCTGGGGACTTGGGCCATTGGCGGGACGGAGTGGGGCGCGGTCAGTGATGAGGATGCGATTGCCACAATGATTGGCGCAGTGGAGCGCGGGATTAACCTGATTGATACGGCACCGATCTATGGGCGCGGTCGGTCAGAGGGGTTGCTGGGGAGGGCGATCCGCGCGCATGGACGTCGCGAGGATTTTTATATTGCGACCAAGACTGGGCTTGATTGGAGCGGCGATGGGGTGGTGGCAAACTCGACACCGAAACGGCTGCGCGAGGAAATTGAGGCGAGTTTGCGGCGGTTAAGTGTGGAGTGGATTGATTTGTACCAGGTGCATTGGCCAGATACGGTGACTCCGATTGAGGAGACAGCTGAAGTGCTGGCTGGATTTGTGCACGAAGGGAAGGTTCGGGCGCTGGGGGTGAGCAATTTTTCTGTGGCGCAGATGGAGGCATTTGGCAAGGTTGCGCCGGTGCGGTCGAATCAGCCGCCCTTCAATATTTTTGAGCGTGAAATTGAGCAGGCGCATGGTGGTGAGGAAGCGGTGTTGCCGTGGTGCGCGGCGCATGGAATGGCGGTTCTGACGTACAGTTCGCTGTGCCGGAGCTTGCTGGCCGGGCGGGTAAGGCGTGGGATGAAATTTGAAGCAGGCGATGTGCGCAGTGTGGATCCGAAGTTTATTGAGCCGCGGTTTGGACAATATATGAACGCGGTTGAAGGGATTGAAAAATTCGCGCGCGAGAATTTTGGAAAGACGGTGCTGGAGTTTGCGGCGCGGTGGGTACTGGACCGGCCCGGAGTGAGCGTGGCGCTGTGGGGTGCGAAGCGGCCGGAGCAACTGGATGCGATTCAGGGTGCACTTGGTTGGCGGATTGATCACGATGCGATGGAAGAAGTGGACAGGATTGTGGCAGAGTGCGTGAAAGATCCTGTGGGTCCGGAGTATTTGACGCCGGGAGTCAGGAAAACATAACCAACTAATTGAAAACTAGTATCAAAAGCAACGGGACAGGCGAAGTGCCTGTCCCGTTGCTTTTGGTAGTGGAAATGATCAACGCTTCTTTTTGAATTTGTACTCGACGCCAACGGAGATAGCGAAGTTGAAGTTGTTGTAGCTGCCGGCTGGTACGGTAGTGCTGGATTGGTAGTTAGTTTTGAAGCGTGTCCAGATAGCATCGGGTGTGATGCGGAAAACCCATTGCGGTGAGCGGTTCAGATCGATGTGGCCGCCGATGACCCCAGCAGGTGCAAAGCCATTACTGTAAAAACCGACGAGGCTGCGCGGAGTGTTGCGCAAATCCTGCTCGAAGTTACCGTAAGCACCGCCGAACATGGCGTGTGCGATGAAGGCTCCGTGCTTGTTGTGCGGCCCGAGCCACTCAGGGCCAGCCACGAAGATGTTCTCACTGACGAAGGGGCCGGCAATGCTGTAAGGCGGCAAGTGGGCTGCTGGTGGCGCTCCGGTGGTGCCGAGGTAGTAGCGTGTGTTGCCTTCGATTGCGAGATTGCGGGTTAACCAGTAAGAGCCGGAGAGGTCGAGACCGCCGAGGTCGGTGCCATAGACGGCGTTCGGGCCGGGCATGAAGCGCGTGTATGCAGCGCCGATCGAGACGTCGTAGCGGTTGTCGTAGCGAACGTTAGCGAGCGGGTCTGAGGCGACGTAGGTGCCGTTGGCGCTGGTCTGGTTCTGCGCGGTTACCTGCGCACGGGCTGTGGTTGTCAGGGAGACTAAAGTCGCCATGAAAAGGATTGCTATGAATAAACTCTTTGAAAGACGCATCACTTTGAAGCTTACAGGAGCGCACCCATCAGGGACAATGGCGGCGTTGCTGTCTTTCCTCCCTTTTGAACAGGTTCTGATGTTTAGACGCTGGAGTATGGGAAACTGCACCAGATTGGCAGCATTTTTGCAGCGTGATGAATGTGTAACGTCTTCTATAGTTCGCAGCTTTCGGTCCAGCGTGCGTAGAGGAGAAAGCGGAGGGTCTTGAGGAGTTCAATAGAGCCAGCGACTGACTCGAAGTTAGAAGCGTCAGAGCTCTGCGGTGGCGCAGGGTGGGTTCGCCACTCAATTGGTAAGCGATCAAAGATGAGTCCAGCACGAGGCAAGTGGCTTGGGCTGGAGATGACTTCTGCAGAATGCCAGTCGTGCTCTTTCATGAGGCGGAGTGAGTAGCATGCGTTCTGCAAAGTGTCCTTCGCGTTGGGTTCGAGGAAGATGGCGGAAGCGGGGATGCCCTGTGCCTCGGCTACCTTGGCCATGACCTTGGCTTCGACATAGTTGTTATGCGCGGCACCTCCGGTGAGGATCAGACGAGGTGCGACGCCGCGCTCATACTCATGAACGGCCTCGGTAACTCGACTGAGTTGGGTAGGTGTGGGGTTGCCGTCGTCATCTGCCGGCATGCCGAGGACGATGATGACGTCAAAGTGCGTGGCCGCAGTGTTGCCGTGTGGAGCAAAGTGACGTGCGATATAGGCCCAGATAAAGAGCGAGAAAATGGCGGCGATGGAGGCGAGAAGAAGCTTTGTGCGCAGGCGAAGAGATCGCTTGCTAGCTGAACGAGCTCTGGAGCCGGGCGAAGGGCGGGTTGTTCGAGTGATGGACACAGCGGAAGCCTCTATCACTCAATTTAAATGATTCGAACGATTTGTCAGATGCACTGATTGAGTTGCATCTCGAAGAGCAAGAAGTTCAATTTGCAAATTCCATTGCACGGCTTGATTCATGCTGGGCGGTCTGAATCTGAGCTATAGGCGGTATGTTTAGAATGCCGGGAAGAAGGACTGTTGGCACGCGTTCCGGAGCGAGGCAGGCGATGAACGTGTCAGCGATCAGTCTGAGGTCGCTGCGCAGGGTTGCCGCGCACATGTAGCGCGTGTCGAGATGCGTCTTGAGGGGCTGGATGTGCTGTGCGTAAAAAATATCCATGTCTTCAGGATGGATGGATTTCAGGATCTCTTCTTCATTACGGAACGCGAGAGTGGCTGCGCCGGTGAGTCCGGGGCGATACGGCATGTTATGAAGCGCTTCATATTGTGGAAGCTTGGGACGAGGGCCGACGAGGCTCATGTCGCCGCGCAGGATATTGAAGAACTGCGGCAGCTCGTCGAGTTTCAATTTGCGCAGCCAGCGTCCGGTGCGAGTAATGCGGGTGTCGCCATCGCGCGTGAGTCCAGGCCCAGATTTTCCCGGACTACAGGTCTCCATGCTCCGAAATTTGTAGATCCAGAAGAGGCGGCCGCCACGCCCGACCCGCTGTTGCATGAAGAGGGCAGAGCCGTTTGAGGTAAGGCGCACGCATAGGGCGATCAAGAGCATGGGGATGGCGCACAGTGTCAGCATGAGGAGGGCAACGGAACAATCGAAGATGCGGCGAGTGAGGGAAAGGCACCAAGCGCTGGCAGCTTCTTCAACGCGGTGCAAGGATGGATGCGGAGAGTAAGCGGATTTTGTTTGCACGCCTGAATGCAGGTATGAAGGCAGAGCCAGTTCAACGAAATTTAGTGAGGTGCAAGAAAGTGCTGCCACGGGCATTACCTCAAACTGGTTTAATGCTGCGTAAATAAAAGGACAATCAGCTGGGAGAAATTGAAACCAAAGCAGACGTACTAGCAGAACACAAGTGATTTGTGAACTGCGATGCTTCAGTTGACAAGTGCTGAGCATCACTAGGGCTATCATCGGATTAATTTTTTAAATGTGGATATAGAATCATGGGTTAAATTGCATTGGCAACTGAAATGAAACCTAAAGGGGGAGTGATTCCTTGTGTGGGAAAAATAAGAAGTGAGAAAGATTCAAATGTTTTCAAAAGTTTGCTGGGAAATCAGAAAGCCAGTTTTGAATAGCTGGCTCTCAATGAAAGATTGTGGATTATTTAATGGAATTAATCGCCGCAGCGCTCAGAGAGAATTCAGAGAAAAGCTGCACCCAGGTCATAACTTGATTC
>DAHXOQ010000186.1 GCA_027364815.1 Acidobacteriaceae bacterium
ACCGACGCCATTGCTACCGTCTTCGGCTCGCTCACCGGAACCTCAACCGTCCCCAGCTACGTCGAATCCACCGCTGGCGTCATGGCCGGTGGACGTTCCGGCGTCACGGCCATCGTCACCGGACTTCTCTTCCTCTGCGCCATCGCCGCCGCGCCATTCATCGGAATGGTTCCGCAGGCCGCAACCGCCCCCGCGTTGATTCTCGTCGGCTCCATGATGCTCGCCACCATTACTGAAATCCGCTGGAAAGACCCGCTGATTGCAGTCCCCGCCTTCCTCACCCTCGTCCTGATCCCGCTCACCTACTCCATCGCCAACGGACTCGGCTTCGGCGTCATCGCCTGGGCAATTCTCCACGTCGCCACAGGAAAAATCTCCAGGAAGGATTGGCTCCTCTACACGCTCGCTATTCTGTTCCTGATTCGTTTTCTCTATCTAGGTTCTAGCTGAATAAAAACCCCAGCAATCATTGATTGCTGGGGTATCTGATCCCTGATTTCTGATATCTATTTCCTGTCTTACTCGCTCGCTTCAATCTTACGGCCATGCGGATTCTGCAGCGGACGTGCGTTGAATTTGTAGAGCGCCGCAAACGCCCTCAATTGCTCGCGGCTCAATTCCTTTTCCTGCTCAAAGACAAACCACTGCACACCTTCCGTGCAAGGCGGAACAGTGAGCGAACCTGTGTACGTCCAGTAGCCGCGGTCAACTGGCAGAAGTCCGGCTGCGTTGACATTTTCACTCGTCTTGTCCGTTGCACCGTTGGTCTTCGGCAGATGCTCCCACAGCGTAGCGAGCACTGCATTCGGCGCGCCTTCATTCAATCGAATCGCAATCACCGCGAGCTTGCCATCGGCGCTCTTGTGCACCAGGTGAACCACCATATCGCTGAGCTTGCCCTTCACCGTCTCCTCGCTCGGATGGTGGAAGTGAAACTGCACCAGGTCGTAGCGCGTGCCGTTGGCAATCATGTAACTGCCCGGCGCAACATTCACCTGCACCGTGTGCCCATTATTGACCAGGCTCATTGGCCCGGCGATGTAATGAAATTCAATCGGCTTGAGCGCCTTATTCAGCTTGGCGTTGTGAATGTCGATCGGCGATTGCTGCTTGCCGGTGCCGCAGGTCTTGTACTCGCGCGAGAGCTTGGGCCATGCTGCCGGGCCGAGCTTGCCCGTGTAATCCCAATGCGCACCGGATTCAGTGGATGCGGCTTGTCCGGCAAGTGTCAGCGGTAGTGAGATAAGGCTAGTGAAAACAAAGAGTGCGCAGAGCAAACGTCCAGCGCGGTGAAGTACGTTCATGTGAAACTTTCTCCTCAAGTAGCAGCATTGATTCTACGACTTGGACGTATCAGCAGGAATAAAAAAAGCGGGATCCCTGAGGATTCCCGCTTTTTTCAATTGATTGTTGTTGTTGTTTTCAGTTACAGCCCAGCCTGCTTTTTGAGCTCGGCGGCCTTGTCCGTCTTCTCCCAGGTAAACTCAGGAAGCTCGCGGCCAAAGTGACCGTACGCTGCGGTCTTCTGGTAGATCGGGCGACGCAGATTCAGGCTCTCAATGATGCCCTTCGGAGTCAGAGTGAAGTTTTTGCGCACCAGCTCGGTAATTTTGGATTCACTGATCTTGCCTGTGCCAAATGTTGTAACCAGAACGCTAACCGGCTCTGCGACGCCAATGGCGTAAGCCAACTGTACTTCGCAGCGGTCGGCAAGGCCGGCAGCGACGATGTTCTTGGCGATGTAACGCGCCACATAGGCAGCCGAGCGGTCGACCTTCGTCGGATCTTTGCCGCTGAATGCGCCGCCGCCGTGACGGCCCGCACCACCGTATGTATCCACGATGATCTTGCGTCCCGTCAATCCCGTGTCGCCCATCGGTCCGCCGATAACAAAACGTCCCGTCGGATTGATGTGGTACTTGGTGTTCGCGTCGAGCCATTCCTTGGGCAACACTGCTTCAATCACGTACTTGTGAATGTCGGCGTGCAGCTCTTCATTCGTGACGCTCTCCGCGTGCTGCGTGCTGATGACAACCGCATCAATGCGCGCGGGCTTGCCGTTCTCATCGTACTCAACCGTCACCTGGCTCTTGCCATCGGGGCGCAGGTAAGGCAGTTTGCCGTTCTTGCGTACTTCGGTGAGCTGCCTGGTGAGTTTGTGCGCGAGCGAGATTGGCGCAGGCATCAGCTCGGGTGTCTCGTTCGACGCGTAGCCGAACATCATGCCCTGGTCGCCGGCGCCTCCCGTGTCAACGCCCTGTGCTATGTCGCCCGACTGTTTGTTGATCGTCGAGATGACGGCGCAGGTGTTGGAATCGAAGCCGTAAAGCGCGTTGTCGTAACCAATGCTGGCAACCACGCCGCGAACCAGCGACTGAAAATCCACATAAGCCTTAGTCGTGATCTCTCCGGCAATCACAACCAATCCTGTTGCGGTGAGGGTTTCCGCTGCTACGCGGCTGTAGGGGTCCTGCTCAAGGCAGGCATCAAGAATTGCATCCGAGACCTGGTCGGCGATTTTATCCGGATGGCCTTCGGTGACTGATTCAGAGGTAAAAAGAAAACGGTCGCTCAACTGTTGCTCCTTGCCCTTTCGGGGCTTAATGGACTTCCCTTGCAGGAGGCCGCGCGTTAGAAGTCGCGAAGGCCACAGACCGGGTCTGCTCAGAAAGCGCACAGTGAAGGCCAAAGCCTTCCCGCGCATCTGTCTATGTTAATTGGCGAGACGTGCGGCGAGCAAAGGAGTGCACCGAATGGCGAGAAAGAGGGGGTGAGTGGGGAAATGTAGCTTCTAGCGTTTAGCGTCTAGTCAATAGTTACAAAGGGAAAGCGGACGGCAGTATGCGCGTTTACAAGTGGGACATAGGGCACAAAGCCGGTACTGGGATGTTGAGGAATTGTGTGGTGAATTCGATGCAGATATGCCGGTTTTTAGTGAAGAAAATAGTGGGTGTTTACTATCTGGTCAGCCATTTTGAAAAAACAGTTTTTAGTTGTCAGTTCTCAGTTGTCGGATAACAGGGAATAGGGAGTGAGCCCAATGACTAGCCGACGAGAGTTAGGGCTCTGCGACTTCCCCGGCGACAAAAATGGCCCACTGATTTTTTTAATGGCTTGAAGTTGCCCCCAAAATGTAAGCTCTTTCAGAATGGTGGCAAGACCTTATGCCTGCTAGCGTAATTGGTGGATTACGTGGCGATGAGGATGAAGGCCGGAAGTTGAAGAATTGAAGTTGCAGGAAGCAAGAGTAGATACCAGAAAAAATCAGGGCTCATTCCAAAAGCGAATTTAATAACATGAATCCCCGACGGAGGTCAGAACTGCATGTCTGAAGGTGTACTCGGTGGAATCCTTGGCGACGATGATGAGCGACCGGAACTTGAAGAGTTAGAAAGCGAGGCAAGTGCAGATGCTTTTGCGGCGACCCTCGCACACCAGGAAGCGTTGAATGATCCTGAAGTAGCGCGCGATGCTTCGGCGTTTTTGCGCGGGCAATTGCAGATGGTTGAAGTGCAGACCAAGCATCTGAACGAAGAGCACCCGCTGCGGTTAGCTCACCTGAAAAATCAACTGCGTGAAGAGCGACTGCGGCGCATGGGGATGCGGTTGCGTGTGGGCTTTCAACTCATCATCGTGCTCTTTGCCGTGGGCATCTTTATCGGCGCGGCGTTGATGGTGCGCGATGCGGTGAGTTCGCATTCGGTGGTGATTGATCCCTTTGATACGCCACCAGTGCTCGCACAAAACGGCATCAATGGTAAAACCGTCGCCGCTGGCCTGCTCGACGTGCTGACCAAGATTCAAGCTGTAACCCGCACCGATGCGGAACGACGCTCTCTCTCAAATGCATGGACGAACGAGATTGCCATTGAAGTGCCGGAGACGGGCGTCTCTGTAGCGCAGATTGAGCGGGCACTCCAAACCCGATTCGGTCATGACCAGCACATTGATGGCGACCTGGTGCAGACGGCGAATGGCGGTCTGGTGCTGACTGTGCGCGGGAATGGAATAGCGCCGAAGAGTTTTTCCGGGAAGAGTGAAGAATTGGAGAAACTGCTGAACGAGACCGGCGAGTACATATACAGCCAGTCTCAACCAGGTTTGTGGACCGCATATCTCGCCAATAATGGCCGTCCGGATGAGGCAATTCAATTTGCGCAGAGTGTCTATAGCAAGTTGCCCGTCAGGGATAAGCCTTACGTGCTGAATAACTGGGCGAATGCGATAGCAGGGAAGGGTGGCGGGGCGGCGACCATGCGCGAGGTGCTGCCTCTTTATCGCGAAGCAATCCGCCTGAAGCCGGATTACTGGGCGGGCTACAGCAACGTGACGTATGCGTTGAACGGCATGGGGGATGAAGAAGGCACTGTGCACGCAGGTGAGCAACTGAGAACGATTGCTGGCGGAAGACCGGGCCGGGCTCCAGAAAATAACTATGCCAACTACGACCAGGAGGTGTGGGATTTGCCGGCCGAGCGAGCTGATACCATCTCTGACATTGAATCGAACGGCGGCGTAGGCAGTGTAGGCACGGTGGCTGGACCAGAGAACCTTTTAGTTGCACAGGTTGAAGCGCAGATGCATGACCCGGACGCCGCGGAGCTACGCGTAAAGACGACACAAGTCGATCCAAAGTCAATGCCCGATGTGGCCGATGCAGCCATGGATCGTGCGCTGATTGCCGAAGACCGTGGCGATTGGAAAATTGCTGCTGCGGAGTGGGATCAATTTGCAGTGGCCTATGCGGACCCGGTTGTATCCACCAGCAATCCACCCTACATTTGCTTTGCCGCAGTGAGCTATGAGAAGACAGGACAGAGCAAGAAGGCGGATGCGGCGCTGAATGCAGCAAGTCCCTCCACTTATGTAGATTGCTACCGCTTCCGCGCGGATGTGCTTGACTTACGCGGCAACTGGCCCGAGGCACAGCAGTGGTACGCAAAGGCGATCAAGCTGGCGCCGAGCATTCCTTCCGGTTATTACAGCTGGGGGATGGCGCTGATGCGGCATGGCGATCTGCAAGGTGCGGCGGTGCAGTTTGCGATGGCGAATCAGAAGGGGCCGCACTGGGCTGATCCACTGAAAGCATGGGGCGATGTGCTGATGAAGCAGGGCAAAGCGAAGGAAGCTCAGGAGAAGTACAACGAGGCACTCAAATATGCGCCGCATTGGACAGAGTTGAAAGAGCAGGGACTAGGAACCAGGCACTAGGGACTAGCCGAGAGACAGAGTTGGACTTATAAGTTCACTCAATTTGCTTATCGATAGATCCAGTTATGGATGGCGGTGGGCAGATGGATGCCAAAGTGTAAATAAGTGGGCAGCAGATTTGGCCACCAATGTGCGCGGAGGCCGAAGTAACGAATGGCCAGGAAACATAGGGTTGCGCTGATGAGTAGAAGCAGAATGGTCAGAATCCAGCGGATGCGCATCGCCACTTGCTCATGACGGTCGAGTCGCGCCTTGCCGACATTCGTGGCAAAGGCTGTCCAGTTGCGATCATCATCGGTCATCTGGCCGGAGGCGTTGTAGGCGCGGGTGTAGCGTTCAACCCACTCGTCTGCATCGAGGCCGGCAGCCGTTACATAGCCGCGCACAATTCCCTTGTTGAGGATGCCACCGGGAAGCTGACCAAAGCGCTCCTGCTCAAGCGCCAGAAGGTGACGCTGGCTGATTTTGGTAATGGTGGTGATTGTCTCGAGGGAGATCCCTCGAGCGACTCGCTCCTTGCGCAGGTCTTCACCAAAACTTCCCATCATAGCCCTTAGGTCGAAGAAAGAATAATGATTTTCAGTAACGATAAACCCATGCCATTAGAGGGGTAAAGTAAAAATTACAGGAATTTGGTTTCTTTTGTTGCGCTGCTGCAAAATCTGCA
>DAHXOQ010000187.1 GCA_027364815.1 Acidobacteriaceae bacterium
GGTATGCGGCGAGGCGCACCGAGATGGAAGCTGACTGGGAGATTGAGATTGGCGAAGAGGCACCGGTGATTGACGCTGCGTGGAGTGGGCTGATTGACCTGCGCTCCGGGCCTGAGCGCGTGAATGAAGTGAGTGAGTGCGCGGGTTTCACGGCGTTGAGGCAAACGCTGCTGAGTTTGAATGGAGCGCAATCGGCGGTGTGGAGTTCGAAGTGCGACTCTTGGGCGGTGGAAGATTTTGCAGAGTTTGACCGCGATGAATTTGAAGCTGCCGAGAGCGACACGCATGCGATTACCTGCTACATCGATCTTTTGCCGCGCGAGAGAAACGCGTGGAAGAAGGCAGAGAGCGCGATTCAGTTTTGCAGCGAGGTTGTGGAGCAACTGAAGGCGGTGACATTGAAAGCGGCTCGGGTGGAGTTGGTTCTGCGGCGGGCGGTTTTCGCAGAAGGCGAAGAAGCGACGGGGATCACGGCTTACGTGACGGGCTGCGGCACTAGTGAAGAGGCGGCGCGGGTGCGGCTGGGTGATGCGTTGGATTCCTTCACACGAACGCTCGCTCAGCACCCGTAAATAAAGATAGAATGGAATATGCGGGCGAGTAGCTCAACTGGACAGAGCACCGGCCTTCTAAGCCGGGGGTTGTAGGTTCGAGCCCTACCTCGCCTACCATTTAAAAATTTCTTAATGAATCAGCAGATACGGCGTAATTGGCTGAAAAGATGCACCAAATATCGAATTCACTCGCATTTTCTGTAACAAATTCACCTCTCAGTGTCTTTGTTCAGATGTATGCATTCACACAAAAGCATTCTTGCTGAAAAATCATTCCCGAGGCGTGTACTGCTGCTGGCATTTGTTGTCTGTTTGCTGGCAATTTCGGCTCGGGCGCAGGAGCCGCTGACGCTTCAACAGGCCATCCATGCGGCTCTTCAACACAGCCCACAGGCGGCAATCGCCAATGCCGACAAGAACGAGGCGAAAGCTTCGGCCTCCATGGCGCGAAGCCAACTGCTGCCACAACTGAATTTCACTGAAGACATCTCACGCGGGAACGACCCGGTGTATGTTTTTGGGACGCGCTTGCGGCAGCAGAACTTCACGCAGGCGGATTTTTCATTGGACGCGCTGAACTTCCCTTCGCCAGTTGGAAATTTTGCAACGCGTTTCTCCGGCTCGTGGATGGCATTTGATTCTTTCAAGACTCAGAAGCAGATTCACAGCGCTGACCTGATGCGCGCCAGTTCCGCATCGAGCGCGCAAGCCGTTGACCAGCAGATTGTGCTTCGCGTTGTGGCGGCGTACCAGGCTGTGCTTTTTGCGCAGCGTGAGATTGAGGTTTCGCGGCACGAGCAGGATACGGCGGCTGCGCTGCTGGCATCGGTTGATGAGCATGTGAAGGCCGGGCTTGCCGTTGAGTCAGATCGCATGTCGGCTGAAGTGAATGCGGCGGCACGCAAGCAGGAGTTGATCAGCGCCGAGGGAGATTTGGAACTGGCGTGGGCCGGGTTGGCCGAGGCAATGGGGTCAAGTGAAGTTCAACGCAGCGAGCTCAAGCCCATTGAGTCGCACGAGTTTCCGCAGACACAACTGGAGCAGGAGATTGCGACGGCTCTCAAAACGCGCCCCGATCTGAAGGCGCTTGGAGAGGCACGTTCTGCTGAAGCTTCAAACCTCAGTGCGGTGAAATCGGAGTTTGGTCAGCATGTAAGCGCGTATGTAAACTGGGAGCTCGACAAGAGTTCGTTCGCGGGCACGGGCGGGAACAACTGGGTAGCCGGAGTGCAGATCAGCATTGACATTCTGCCGCTGGGCAAGCGCAGCCAACTGGCGCACGAGAGCGCAGTGAAGCAGAAGGTGGATGCGCAAGTTTCTGCTTCGTCGCTCCATGTGCGCATGGAAGTGAGCCAGGCGCACATTCGCTTGCAGACGGCGCAACTCAGCAAGCAGACAGCCGAAGCGGCGATGCAGCAATCTTCCGAGAGCCTGCGCATTTTGAAAAACAGGTATGGCGCGGGACTGGCCACCATCACCGATCTGCTGCGCGCCGAAGATGCCGAGCGGCAGAGTCAAACCAATTACTGGCATGCTGTTTACGGCAATGCCCTGGCTTATGCTGATCTACTTTCCGCCACAGGGACACTGACGCCCGAAGCTGCGGAGGAGTTGCAATGAAGAGTTTTCTACCAGGGAGTTTGATTGTTCTTGCGTTCGTGATGGCGGGTTGCCATGGCGATGAGTCCACGCGACCTGCAACGGTTGAAACCGCGCAGGCGCACGTAGTCACGAGCCAGCAGCAGTAGGTACCGCTGCTGATTCACTCCACCGGAACCGTTCACGCGCGAGAGTCTTCCACCCTCACCGCGCAGGTGCCGGGCCGCATTGTGCAGGTTCTGGTGCGCGAGGGAGATATAGTGAAGGCCGGGCAAACATTGGTTGTGCTGGATGATGCCACCATGCGCGCACAAGCTGACCAGGCGCAAGCCGGCGTGAAGGCCGCGGAGAGCGAACAGGCCGCAGCACAATCTGATGCGCGACTTGCCGCCAGCACGCTCGAACGCTACCGCAAGCTTGAAGCGGAAAAGAGCGTCAGCCCGCAGGAGAGGGATGAGGGGTCGCGTCGCGCTGAAGCAGCACAGGCGCGGCTTGAAGCAATCCGCGCTCAAGGCGCTCAAGCACAGGCGCAGGAAAGAAGCGCGCGCACGATGCTGAGTTACACACGCGTGACGGCGCCTTTTGCCGGTGTCATCACGGCGCGCATGGCTGATCCCGGAACACAAGCAGCGCCGGGTGTGCCCCTGCTTCAAATCGACCAGGCCGGGCAGCTTCAACTGCAAACCTCCGTCGATGAATCAGCGATCCAGGCAATTCACAAAGGGATGAAGTTGCAGGTCGCAATCGACAGCGCGGCCTTGAATTTGACTGGCGTGGTTGCGGAGATTCTTCCCGCAGCCGACCCGGGCAGCCGCAGTTTTCTAGTCAAGATTGATTTGCCCGCGTCCACGCAGTTGCGTGCAGGCCTCTACGGCACGGCGGATATTCCCAACGGCACGCATGAGGCGATTCTCGTTCCACGCACTGCTGTTGTTCTGCGCGGATCTCTGAAGTGCGTCTACGTATTAGATGCGCAAGGTATCGCGCAATTGAGAACCATCACGCAAGGCTCAGCGAATGGCAACCTGGTTGAAGTTCTTTCCGGCATTTCAGCGGGCGAAAAACTCATTGACGCGCCCTCCGACCGCGATTTTGCAGGCAAGCGCATTGAGGGTCAGCTATGAATCCAAACAAGCAGCATGATCTTGGAATCGCAGGCCGACTTGCGCAAACCTTTCTCAACTCCAAACTGACGCCGCTCATTATTGCTGCGTCGCTGGCCATCGGCGTCTTTGCGGTGGCAATCATTCCACGCGAAGAAGAGCCGCAGATTCTTGTTCCCATGCTGGACATCGCAACAGCGATGCCCGGTGCGTCGCCGGCAGAAGTGGAAGAACGCGTCACGCTGCCAATTGAAAATCTCGTACACCAGATCTCGGGTGTCGAATATGTCTATTCGACTTCGAGTCCGGGGCAGAGCCTGGTGATTGTGCGTTTTCTTGTGGGCACACCGCAGGAAGATGCGCTGATCAAGGTCTACAGCAAGCTTTACTCGAATTTTGATCGCATGCCGCCGGGTGTAACGCAGCCGCTGATCAAGGCGCGGTCGATTGACGATGTGCCGATCCTAGCGATGACGCTGTGGGGCGACCACTATGACGGTTACCAACTCCGCGCCATCGCGGCCGAGATGCAGCACCACGTCGAGCAAGTCGACGATGTCTCTGAGACCAATATCATCGGCGGACTACCACGCACGATGCGTGTCGTTCTCAGCACAGAAAAGCTCAATGCGTATGGTCTCTCGCCGCTCGCGATTGTCGGCCATCTGCAGGCAGCCAACGCCAGCGTGCAGGCGGGCAGTATCGCGCAAAATAATCAGGAGATTCGCGTTGATGCGGGCAACCTCTTCACAAAGCGTGAAGATCTGGAAGCTGTCGTCGTTGGCGTTGTTCGCGGGCGTCCCGTATACCTGCGCGATGTTGCCGACAAAATTGTTGACGGCCCAGCCGATCCCGCCGATTACGTTCTCTTCGGCAACGCGAATCATCAATACCCTGCCGTCACGCTGACCGTATCCAAGCGCAAGGGAACCAACGCAACTGACATCTCGAACGCGGTTCTCAAACGTGTCGCCGAGATGAAGGGCGTAACCATACCCAACGACGTAACAGTAACCACGACGCGCAATTATGGCGATACAGCGAAGCACAAATCGGATGAATTGCTGGAGCATCTGCTCCTTGCTACTCTCTCCGTCACATTCCTGGTCGCGATCTTTCTGGGCTGGCGTGAATCAGGTGTAGTGCTGCTGGCAATTCCGGTCACTCTCGCTCTCACGCTCTCCATTTTTTACTTCCTTGGCTACACGATCAACCGCGTCACGCTTTTCGCGCTCATCTTCAGCATCGGCATTCTTGTGGATGACGCAATCGTTGTGGTTGAAAACATGGTGCGCCATTTCAGGCTGCCGGAGAATCACGGCCGCTCCATGAGCACGGTGGCAGTTGAGGCGGTAGCAGAGGTGGGCAATCCAACCATCCTCGCCACCTTTGCCGTCATCGCCGCTGTACTGCCGATGGCCTTTGTGCGTGGACTCATGGGTCCCTATATGCGTCCAATCCCCGTCGGTGCATCTGCGGCGATGCTCTTCTCGCTGATGGTCGCGTTTGTGGTTTCGCCGTGGGCGGCGATGCGCATTCTCGGCAAGCACCTTGAAGGCGCAAAGATTCTGGAACCGGAAACCGAAAACTGGCGCACGCGACTTTACCGTCGCATCATGACGCCGCTGATTCAATCAGCCCGCACCCGCATGCTCTTTTTTGCCGGAGTCATTGTGCTGCTTTTGATCTCGGTCGCGTTTGTTCCTCTAGGTTTGGTGCGCGTGAAGATGCTGCCATTCGACAACAAGAGCGAACTGCAGGTCATCATCAACATGCCCGACGGCACTCCGCTTGAAGAGACTGCGCGCGTGGCTCAGGCGCTTGGAGTAGAGCTGGCCCGTCAGCACGACGTGCTCAACTATCAGACTTATACCGGCACATCCGGCCCGTACAACTTCAACGGACTGGTGCGGCACTACTACATGCGCCATCTGTCGAATCAGGCGGATATTCAGGTCAATCTGTTGCCAGCCGATCAACGTCACGATCAAAGCCATGTGATTGCCAAGCGGTTGCGTCCATTGCTGATCGCCATCGGCAATCAATACGGCGCGCGCATTCAGGTCAGCGAGGTTCCACCAGGACCTCCTGTTGTTCAGACTCTCGTCGCCGAGGTTTACGGTCCTGATCTCGCCGGGCAAACGCAGGTGGCAAACCAGATCAAGACCATCTTCAAAAACACTGCGGGAGTTGTTGACACGGATTGGTACGTTGAAGATCCGCAACCGCGGCTTGTGATGCGTGTGGATGAAGTGAAAGCAGCGCAGCATGGAATTGCAGTTTCTGATGTGGCGCATTCGCTGGCGCTTGCCATCTCAGGCGCTCAGGTAGGTTTGCTGCACGATCAAAATGCGCGTGAAGCTGTGCCTACGATTGTTGAATTCGATCGCGCAGATCGATCGTCGGAGCAGGGGCTGAAGAATATTCGTTTGCCGGGCGCCGACGGCACGATGGTTTCGCTTGGCGAGTTGGTCATTGTAGAACACAAGACGATCGAGCCCAGCATTTATCACAAGAACATGCGCCGTGTTGTCTATGTGACTGGCGATGTCGCCGGAGTTATCGAGAGCCCTGTCTACGCAATCCTGAAAATGAACAAGGATCTTGACCATCTGACG
>DAHXOQ010000188.1 GCA_027364815.1 Acidobacteriaceae bacterium
AGGTAAGACCATCAATCAAGGCAAGGTCAAAGCTTTTCTCGGCCTTCCTTACGCAGCGCCGCCAGTCGGCGATCTCCGTTGGCGCGCACCCGAGCCTGCAGCCAAATGGAAGGGCACTCGAGATGCTTCGAACTTCGGAGCACACTGCGCACAGAATATTGTTTTTGCTGATATTCGCTTTCAGGATGCAGGTCCCAGCGAAGATTGCCTCTTTCTGAATGTCTATGCCCCGGCAGGAGCCACTGCCTCCAGCAAACTTCCCGTCATGTTCTGGATTCATGGCGGTGGATACTCTGCTGGCGCAAGTTCTGAGCCGCGTCACAACGGCGATTTTCTACCTACCAAAGGCGTGGTTCTGGTAACCATCAACTACCGCCTCGGCGTTTTCGGCTTTCTATCCACCACTTCGCTTGCGAAAGAACAAGGCGGCACAGCAGGGAACTACGCGCTCATGGATATGATCGCTGCTCTCAACTGGGTACACGCGAATATCGCAGTCTTCGGTGGTAATCCTGACAATGTGACCATCTTCGGCGAGAGCGCAGGATCTTTCGCAGTGAGCACACTGATGGCCTCGCCCATGGCCAAGGGACTTTTTCAGAGAGCCATCGGCGAAAGCGGCGGCGCATTCTCCGGCGCTCTCTCGGTTGATCCGGCAAGCGTGCAGGAAGCTAAAGAGGAAGAATGGGTCACCTCTATCGGCGCCAAGTCACTGGCTGAATTGCGCGCCATGCCCACGGATGCGCTGCTTGCTGCTGCCAAGAATCGCAAAGGCGGATTTTCAGTCGTTATAGACGGCAAGGTTCTAACTGAGCCTGTAGAAAAAACTTTTGCCGCAGGGGCACAAGCGCAAGTGCCGCTTTTGGCAGGCTGGAATCGCGACGAGGGGGCCTTCATGGCTGCTGGCATCACCCTTGCAACCTACAAAGAGCGTGCTGAGAAAATGTTCAAAGACCGTGCACCAGAGTTTTTGCGCCTCTATCCTGCAACCAACGACGATGAAGCCATTCGATCCGCGATTGATTTTGGCAGCGATATGTTTATCGCCTTCTCAACATGGAAGTGGCTGGAAGCGGACCGCGTAACAAGCCACGCGCCTGCCTATCGCTACCACTTTGAATTGGCTGCACCGGTCAGCAAGTACGTTAAGTTCTCAACTGCTTTCCACTCGGATGAGATTGAGTATGTCTTCGGCACTCTTGACACGCGCGAAGATGCGGTCTGGCGCCCGGAAGATCGCCTCTTGAGCGAGCAGATGATGAGCTACTGGACAAATTTCGCGCGCACCGGCGATCCCAATGGAGAAGGAGTTCCAACCTGGCCCAGATACGCCGCACACGATGAGCTGATTCACTTGGACAAAACCATCACATCCGGCCCGGATTTGCTCCGGCCACGTTATGAATTTTTGTTAAAGGGGATGCCGAAGTTCGGCGGGGATTAACTTCTTTTACCGGCTGATGCCAGACGCATCCATAAAACCCGTGGTTTGCTGAGTAGTGGTATCAACTGGCGTAACGGGCGCTGACATAAAGCTGGCGCCCTTCGCGTTGATGGCGTCAGAATAATCCGGGCCCAGGCCAAGCTTCATCAGTGCTCTTGAATCGGGCATTAGCTTGGTCTGCCAATTATTATCCGCCTGGAATTTCTGCATTGCCGCAATGGTGTGCGAGTCCCAGCTGCCATCTGCTTCGCCCGTGAGGTAGTGGGCGTTGATGAGTGCCTGTTGAATCTGTGTGACCCGCTCAGGGTCAATCGCCTGCTGACCATGCAGCTTTTTGCCGTGCACCTTTTTACCTGCGTGCGACGCGTGACTGCTAGCGGAACTCGCAGTCGTGTGATGCGCTTTAGCTGTCGTCGTGTGGCGTGTTGAGCTGGTCGACGACTTGTGCGTCGTCGTCGAATGTGCGCTGGGCAGTAGCGAACCAGCCAGAAGAAGCGCCGTCAGTGCGGTGATTTTCTTTGCCATTCTTCAGGTGCCTCCTCTCGTGATCTTCACTGAACAAAGTATAGGCAAACCAGTGTTGTGTGTGCAATTGATTCACTTTTAAAACTTCGATGGGAATCTACTTTGAAACTCAATTGCAATTGAAAAGCGCAATTATATTTAAAAAAAATGCTGGGGAGCTATCAGGCTTGATGGCTCCCCATTGTTTTGCCAGTTCGAACCCGAACGCTTACTGCAGCGTTCCGCCGATGTAGTTTGTTCCGCCCGCCGGGTTGCGTGGGTCCACGATTTCAAAAACGACGTCGTCGCCTGATTTGAGTTTGCTGACGATGGCGTCGTATTGCGCCTTGGTTGCCGTGGGTTGGCGATTGATGCGCACAATCACCAGTCCCGGAGCCAGTCCTTGCAAATCTGCGAACGAGCCAGAGCGAACCGATGCAATGGTGACGCCGCTGAGCTTCAACTTGGCAGACGCTGCGGCGGAGAGTTCATGAACCACAATTCCAAGTTTCGTTTCGCCCGGCTCAACCTGTTCATCGTGATCCTTCTCGACGACTGCCTTGTCGGAGTCTGCGAAAATTTTGTCGCGGTCGCCAATCGTGACAGCGGCATCAGCGGCTTTACCTTCACGCATATAGCCGATACGGACGCTGGAACCAGGTCTGCGGCTCGCGATATCGTTCACCAGATCGTCGCCATCCTTGATGTTGCGGCCATCGATGCTCACAATTACATCGCCATTCTTCAAGCCGGCCTTTTCAGCAGGGCCGCCGGGAGTGACGGAACTGATGATGACGCCATTTTTGAAGCCATAGACACGGCCTACGGAACTCGATAGTCCTTCGCGGAATTGAATTCCAATCGACCCTCGCGTGACCTTGTGCGATGGGCTGATCAGATCGTTGTAAATTTCCACAATCGTATTTGACGGCATCGCGAATCCAATGCCTTCGTAACCGGCTGATTGAGTGAAAATGGCCGTGTTCATACCAATAACTTCGCCATTCATATTCAGAAGTGGCCCGCCGGAATTGCCCGGATTGATCGCCGCGTCCGTCTGAATAAAGTGCTGGAACTGACCGCTCGCGCCGGGCTCAATCGTACGGTTCTTGGCAGAGATAATTCCCGCCGTGACCGTCTGCGATAGTGAGAACGGGCTGCCGATCGCTTCAACCCAATCACCGACGTTCGTGTTGTCAGAGTTGCCGATCTTGACGATTGGCAGCGGGTTCTTGGTTTCGATTTTGATCACGGCAATGTCTGTTGCCTTATCAAAGCCAATCACGACGGCGGGTGTTCCATCATCATCATTGTCCGCGTCGGTTGAAAGCTTCACGTTGATCTTGTCGGCCTTCTCAATCACGTGGTAGTTAGTGATGATGTATCCCTTCGGGTCAACAATAAAACCCGATCCAAGCGCCTGGCGCACGTGATCATCCGGTTCCTGGCCCGTTCCGCCATTCGGATTCTGACCGCCGAAGAAACGATTGAAAAAGTCCTGAAAATTCCCCTGGCCATCCTGCTGGCCCTGCTGGTCGTCTTCCTCATCATCACCGGGGTTCTGCGGCTTAGGCGTGATAAAACCATGCGGATTCTGCTTGCGCTTGGCGCCTTGTTTTGGAAGTGTAGTCGTATTGATATTGACCACGGCAGGCCCGGCGGCCTTAGCGATACGAACAAATTCATTGGGAGGAACTGATGAGTTAGTGATCTTGAGCGGTGTTGCATCGCTCGACGAGACTTGCTTGTCCTCGCTGCCACGCACGCCATGTGCGGCAAATGAGCCGACAACAATAGCGAGTGTCAGTGTGCTGAGGACGATAAAAACAGAAGTGAGACGGCGGCTGCGCAGTCTTTCCATCAAAGCTTTCATTGTTTCTTCAACCTCGTTCAATTGGAGCCGCTGATGGGCTCGATTCTTTTACCAGTATAGTCTGTGGCGGGATTGCCACACTGCCGGCTACTTAACTAGACGTTGAAAACTCAAAAGAGTCGCAAATTCCGCAAAACCCACAATTTTTCAATCAAATCCACCATTTTTTTCAGGTGACCCATGCCGCATCTCGCGTGCTAACATCCGGCATGGCTTTTCCTGAAAAAACCACCCCAATCAAGTTCGCTCTTCTCTGCATTTCAATGCTCTGTGGCTCCATACTCGGCCAGTCAACTCCCAGCTCTGCACCCACGAATGGTGGCCAATCTGCACAACCTGCAACCGCCACCTTTCGCGAACAGTTCATGGGAATGCTCAAAGGCGGACCCAATGCATGGGCTCCTGAGCAAATTACCGCAATGATCAAAATTCGCGATCTGGCTCTGACCGACCCATACGCTCTGAACGAGTTGCGCCACCTGACCAACAACATTGGCCCGCGCCTCAGTGGTTCGCCTCAGGCGGCTAAGGCAGTCGAGTACGTTGCCGCAGAAATGCGTGCCCTCGGCGCGGATGTCACCCTGGAAAAGGCCAAAGTCCCCCACTGGGTGCGTGGCGAGGAACGCGGGGAACTCATCAGTTGGCCGGGTCAGGCTACCGGCACGACGCAAAAAATCGTTCTCACCACTCTTGGTGGCAGTGTAGCAACGCCTTCCGACGGCCTCACTGCTGAAGTGATTGTCGTCAACAACTGGTCAGATTTACAAGCCTTGCCAGAGGGCGCGGCTAAGGGTAAGATTCTGCTCTTTAATCACTCTTATGACGAAGAGTTGGCCTCAGTAGGCTATGGGATGCATGCCTACGGTCAAGCAGTTTCTTATCGCGGAGCCGGGCCCATTGCAGGATCAATGCTTGGTGCCGTCGCGGTTCTCGTCCGTTCAGCCGGAGGCGGAATCTACCGCTCGCCGCACACAGGACTGACGATGTACTCCGATGACGCTACGAAGATTCCCGCAGCCGCTGTGACCGCCGAAGATGCCGAACTCATCTGCGATCTCGCCTCGCAAGGGCCAGTTAAGATGCACCTGACTCTGACCCCGCAAACCCTCCCCGCTGCTGACAGTTTCAACGTCATCGCCGATTGGAAGGGAACTGAGCACCCTGAGCAGGTCGTTGTCGTCTCAGGCCACCTTGACTCATGGGATCTCGGCACCGGAGCCATCGATGACGGAGCCGGAGTCGTCGTCGCTATGCAAGCAATTCATCTGCTGAAATCCCTTGGTATCCACACACGCCGCACCGTCCGCTTCATCGCATGGATGAGTGAGGAAGAAGGTTCTGAGGGTGCCGCGCAGTACATCAAGGATTACGCAAATGAAGTTCCCAGCCATATCGCCGCCATTGAAGCCGACCTCGGCGCAGACCATCCAGTCGGAATCTTCTATGCAGGCAAACCTCAACTCGGCCAATGGCTCAAGCCAGTTGCGCAGGTTCTCGACGGATTTGGTGCCAGTCAACTTATCAGCTCACAAGGCACCGGCGAAGACATCAACGGTCTCACCGAAAAAGGCGTGCCCAGCTTCGCGCCCATTCAAGATGCCCGCACCTACTTCAACTACCACCACACCGCGGCCGACACCTTCGACAAGGTCATTCCGCGCAAGCTCAATGAAAACGCCGCACTCATGGCCGTCCTCGCCTACGCCCTCGCAGATTCAAAAGACCCCGCGCCGAGATAAATTCTAACCTTCATGCGCAGTCGGAAGATGCGGTTGCGGAATCAACTCCGTCATCGCAATCCCCGCAAGAATCAACGATGCACCCATTAGTTGCCGCCCACCAAATTTCTCTCCAAGCACCAGGTAAGCGGTAATCCACGCAAAGACCGGCTCCAGCGTCATAATCAGCGCAGTGTGCGTCGGCGGAAGAATCGTCTGTGCCCAGCTCTGTATTGAGAACGCCGCAGCCGTCGCCAGAATCGCCGTAACGCTTAGCGCCACAATCAGCCGCAACGTCAAATGAAATTCAGGGTGCTCAATAAACGG
>DAHXOQ010000189.1 GCA_027364815.1 Acidobacteriaceae bacterium
GTGGTGAGGGTGGGGTCGATGGAGTTCTTCAAAACCTTTGAAGCTTCGGCGTTGAGAAGTTGTTTGCCGCTGATGCTGGCGCCTACCATGAGGACGCCGCCGGATTTGAGGAAGTTGCGGCGGGAGAGTTCAGCGCCGAAGAGGATGCGTGAGGATTTTTTGAAGTAGGTCATGGGTTAGCTCCTCATTAATGTGGCAGCGTGCTGGACGGCTTGGAGAATGGCCGAGTAAGTTCCGCAACGGCAGAGCATCGGGGATACGCCGGAAGTGGTGAAGGCTTCCTTGATTTGCGCAGGGGTGGGGTTGGAGTTGGACTCGAGAAGTTCGGTGGCCTTGATCATCATGCCGTTCTGGCAGAAGCCGCATTGAGGAGTCTGCTCGGCGATCCACGCGACCTGGACAGGGTGGAGGAGTTCGTGACGTTCGTCGGCGGGTAGGTTTTTCTGATGAGCCCATCTCTCGGGGAGGCCTTCGAGTGTGGTGATCTCTTTTCCGGCGAGGTCGCTGAGGGGAGTGATGCAGGAGCGTGTTTCTTTGCCGTCGATGAGGACTGAACAGGCGCCGCATTGTGCCATTCCGCAACCGAATTGCGGGCCGGTGAGATGGAGCTCGTTGCGCAGGAGATAAAGGAGTGGCGTGTCAGGCGATGCGGTGAGATTGTGCTGATGACCGTTGACGGTGATGGTTGGCATTGGGACCTCCTGGGCGGGTGATGACGTAGGACGAGTAGAGGTATTGTTTCACGGCGGGAATGGAAGTTGACAGTGGATTTTTCATCCACCGTGTTGATGATTATTTGGATTGCGTGAATTGGATTTGGATTTCGGTGGTGCCGGTGGGGATGGCAAGGGAGAGGTTAGCGATGGTGGATTGGGGGAAGTTTTCAACTTTGCATTGAACGGGTTCGTGATTTTGCATGGCGGTGAGTTTGTGCGCGAGGAGGGGGAGCTCGGGATTGTAGCGGAGATGGAAGGCTGGGCCGGGGTTGTCTATTTTGAGGAGGAGCGAGTTGGGAATGCGGGTGAGTTGGAGATTGAGTTGATGAGAGCCGAGGGTGAGATGGCGGAGCGAGAGCGTGGGCCAGTCGGCGGGGAGATGGGGAGCGAAGGTGAGTTGATTGTGGAGCGCATCGACTTCGATGCCGAGGAGGCTGTGAAAGGTAGCGGATAGAAAAGCGGCAGAGGACCAGGATTGCTCGGGGACAGATTGGGCTTGAGGAACGGGTGCGTTACCTGCGAAGACTTCGTGGATGTGTCCTGCGGAATCGAAGGTGGAGAGCGGGATGAGTGAGCGCCAGATGGAGTAGGCGGTTGCGGAACGGTGAGCGGCGTAGAAAGTTTGGGCCCATGCGGCAGTGTTGACGGGCCAGACGCTGCCTTGCGCGTAGGAGGTGGGCGAGTAGCCGGGAGAGTTGACAGCGACGCTGCGAATTCCCCAGGGGGTGAGGAAGTCGGGCGAGGCGATGCGGTTGAGGATCTTTTCTTCGGCGTCGGGAGTGAAGAGGTGCAGATCGAGAGCGGAGGCGGGCCCGCTATGCTGCTCTTCGAAGAGCGCGCCGTTGATGGTGTGGCCGGAGATCCAGAAAGAGTTGGATTCGCTCCAGTAGAGGGGTTGGATTTTTGCGCGAGCGCGGAGTGAGGATGCTGCGGCTTCGTTCGAGGCTGAGGGGTCACCCATTAGATCTGCGAGGGACGAGAAACTAGCGGCGGCGTCGATCCAACTGACGGAGAGGCCCAGGTCGTCGGTCATGCGGGTTTGCTCGTTGCCGCCTTCTTTGCCGGCGGGGATTTGCGGGAGACCGGTTTGGGGATTGATGAGCGAGGATGCGTAATGGTATGCGAGTTGGATGGCGGGCCAGTGGTGGTGGAGGAAATCGATGTCACCGGATTGGACTACATATTGATGGACGAAGCTGATGAATTGGAGAGTTGTGTCGACGTGCGCAAAGAAGTATGGGTATTTGTTGGCCCAATCGATGAGCGACGCGCTTTGAGTGAGCTCGTGCCAGATCATACCGGATTTTTTGTCTTGATAGCGGAGAATGAATTCGAGTTCTTGGCGTGCGTGGGTGACGTCGCCGGCGCTGAGTGCGCCATCTGCGGAGACGAGGCCATCACCTGCGAAGAACCATGCATACTGGGGACGGCGCTCGATGCGCGAGGGACCGTAGCCAGCGAGGTAGCCGCAACCAAGGGATACGTTGCAGGACCATGCTTGGTCGAGGGCGAGATCAGACCAGAGGATTGCTTGGTTGACTACGGGGTCTGGGGTTTGGATTTGGAGGATATCTTCTTGAAGGGCTTTGTAGTGATTAATGGAGGCGAGTTCGAGGGATTTTCTATTTTGTAGCAATTCCCGATAGCGAAATGAAAGTTGTGCGTTTGGATTTTTGAATGTGTTTGCGGATTTTTCTGGCACAGATAAAACCCATGCGATGGTTGCTTCGCCTGCGTTGTTTGGTTGCAGAGTGAGAGCGAGTTCAGTGTTGGCGGGAGTTGCTTGATTGGAATCTGGGTGGAATGTTTGCGGGCTGAACTGCGGAGAAGAAATGAGTGCGGCGTAGTTGTGAGTTGATTCCTGCAAGATGAAGGCGCGGAGCGAATCATTCCAATGAGAGGACGTTGGGGCGAGATCGGCTGGCCACATGAGGCCCATGCCGGGTGTGAGGTGGAGTTCGATTTGGAGCGGTGATTTGCTTTCGACGGAGTAGGTGATGAGGCCGCCGGGCGAGTCGAGGAGGACGAAGAGTTTTTCGCGGACGGTGAAGCCGGAGGCTTGATAGATGCGGGTGATGGAGTCGGGGCGGTATTCGATTTTTGTGAGGAGGGTTTGGGCGGCGATGGAATCGGTGGTGCCGGGGTGGTGAAAGAAGACGCGATAATTTTTGAAGATTTGGAAGGGGTAAACCCAGGCTTCGAGGCCTGTGGATGCGTAGCCTGCGATGAAACCTTGACGGCCATGCGCGGCGACAAAACGGTCTGAGGGGGGTTGAGGGCTGGCGGTGAGTTGAGATTGGAATGGAGTGACGGTGATGGCGGCGTCAAGCGGGGATTGGCAGGATGCGGAGAATGGCGTAAAAAACAAAAGAGCGAAAAGGAGTGTCCTTTTCGCTCTTTGATGATGTGAGGCATTCGTGCGGAAGATGGCCATGCGGCCATTCTAACGCTCAGCGGCCGATGACGATGACGGTGAAGCTGCCGGGAACTATGGGCGGACGCGGACGCGGATTTTCTGGAGTGGCTGCAGGCGCGGTTCCGAACTCAGCAACGACGACGTAGACGCGATCGGTCGTGGCGTCGTAAGCCATGGTGCGGCCGCTTTTTTGCGTGGGCAGAGTCTGGATGGTTTTGTAGGCGGAGTTGGAGGCGTCGACTACGGCGAGGTTTCCGTCACCGCATGATGCGAAGGCGAGCTTGTGAGTTGGATCCCATCCGGCGGCGTCGGGGCCGTTGCAGATTGCAGGAGTTGAGAGCATTGCTCCGGTTTTGGTGTCGACGACGGCCATGACCTTGGCGTCACAGACGGCAAAGAGACGCGAGCCGGCTGAATCGATGGCGAGGCCCGAGGGAGAATCGCAGCCCTTGAGATTCCAGGTTGCGGTGAGGGTGTTGGTGTGCGCGTCGAGGCGAACGATCTGGTTAGTGTCTTCGCTGTTGTCGTAGAGAAGGCCCGTACCATCGACGGCGGCGAACTCGGGCTTGCCGGGGAGAGCGATGGTGGCGACTACTTTGCGCGAGGTTGCATCGACGACGCTCGCATTTTTGCTGCGTCCATTGAAGGCCCATACGGTTTTGGTTGCGGGCTCGTAGATGATGGCGTCAGGGTTGGTTCCTACGGGAATAGTGGCCAGAGTGGCGTATGTGTTGCGATCGAAAACGACGACCGCATTGCCGCCACCATCAGAGATGTAGCCGGTTTTTCCGTCAGGATCGAGTGCTATGCCGTGAGTGCCGTGAAGTCCGGAGATACTGCCGAGGAGCTTTCCTGATTGGGTGTCGACGACATCGACGCGGGCGCCACGGGTGATGTAGAGCTTGTGTGCTGGCGGGTCGGCGAGGAGGTAATCCCAACCGCCGTCGCCGCCGATCTTCCAGCGGTCGATGATGTGATAGGGCTGCTGTGCGATGGCGCGACCGAGTGTGAAGAGCGTGAAAAGGAGCGCGATAGACGCGAGGATACGATTGCGAGAGATCATAGAGAGTTTCCTTTGCCTGTCTAATTAGACGATTACTATATTAGTCGGTTGAGGTGGCAGCGAGTTTTCGGCGGGCAAGAGGCGCGGCCATGAGCCAGTAGAGTAGCGGGCCGAGGAGCGCGACGGCGGTAGCGAGAATCAGCGAAGAGGTAGAACCGATTTTTTCGTCGCGGGCGGCGTAGAGCGCGTAGCCGATGAGCACAGTGGGGCCGACGCCGAGAGCGCAGGCGAAGGCAAAGTTGCCGGCGCGGAAGGGGCGCTTGAGATTTGGCTCGCGGATGCGGAGAAGGATGAGAGCGATGAACTCAAGGATGAGGCTGGAGCCGTAGAGGATGAGGTCGATGGAGATGAGTCGCTCGAAAGAGAGATTGAGTGCGAGAGCCCAGGCTATGCCACAGAGAAGGACGGAGACCCATGGAACGCCGCGCGAGTTGCGGCGGGCGATGGCGGCGGGGAGCATTCCATCTTCCGCCATGGCCATGGGGAGGCGAGTGTAACTGAGGACGAGTGCATTGAACATGCCGAAGCCGGTGAGCGAGCCGCCGATGACAATGGCGAGGGCGAGGAATGGGCCGCCGAGAGATTCGGCGACATTGGTCCAATCTCCGGTGGCGAAGCTGCTGGTGGAGAAGCCGGCGAAGGCCATGGCGAGCATAGGGACTATATAAGTAATGGCGACGAGAAGCGCGGCCATGACCATGGCGCGGGGATAATTACGCTGGGGATTTTCAACTTCGCCGGCGACAGTGGAGGCGTTGTCCCAACCCATGTAATTCCACATGGCGACGAGGATGGCGGTGGAGAGTCCGGCCTGGGTGTGGGTCTCAGTCCAGTGGATGGCGGGATGCAGAGTGAATCCATGCCAGACGGCGAGGGCGACGAAGATGGCAAAAGGCGCGAGGAGAATAAAGAAGAGCGCGACTGCACCACGACCGACGGAGGGCGCGCCGCGGAGATTCCAGAGGGAGCAGATGACGACGACGAGGAGCATGAGACTGTAGTGCATCCAGCCGGAACTGAGATCGTTGGAGTAAGCGGAGAGGAATTTGAATTTGCTGAGATAGAGAACAAAGATGGCGGGGTAGAGAGCCATGTCAAAGATGCTGGCGGACATGGAGAGCCAACCCTCCTGATAACCCCAGAAAGGGCCCATGGCGCGGCGGACCCAGATGTAGAAGCCGCCTTCGGCTGGGATGGCGCTGGCGAGCTCGCCGATCATGAGGGTAGTGGGGAGGCTCCAGATGAAGGGGAGAATGAGGAGGATGAGGATGGCCGCGCCGAAGCCCGCGCCGCCGAAGATATCTTCAATACCGTATGGACCGCCGGAGACCATGAAATAAGTGGCGGCAATCAGAGGGAAGATGCTCATCTTACCGCCGAAACGGCGAGCCGGCAGGAGTCTTGCGAGGAGCCCTGGCTGGACGGATTCTGAAGATGAACGCATGATTGAAAGTTATCAACATTTGTCGTTGGCACAAAGGGAAAAATGAGGCTTTGGCGAAAATAATTTTTGTGCGTTTCATCCGCGCCCAGAGCGGGTGGGAAGCGATTTTTCTGGTTTGGCAAATTAGGGGGAATTTTTGGGAGTTTAGGGAGTAGATTTTTGAGGATTATCCTGAGATAAATTGAGAGTTTGATTTGATAGTTTTTGCGCGTGATTCGTGCGT
>DAHXOQ010000018.1 GCA_027364815.1 Acidobacteriaceae bacterium
CCAATGGAAGATGTGCCGCTGACGCAGTTCAGAAGCTTGATTGAGCAGAAGGGCGGAACGCGCATCCAGAATGCGGTCGAGCAGATAGACGCTCCAGGCGCCGCTTGCGAGCACGATTGGAATCCAGATGGGAAGAGTGATACGCGCGGCCCATGCAAAGGCGAAGAGCCAGACGAGAGCGATGGTAGGAGCATCGAGGCTCAACAGATGCCAACTGCGCAAGAGTATGGGTGGGGCGAGTTTGCGATTATAGGTTGGCATTCTTGCGCAATCATTTCCACGCGTGAGTGGAATTAATTTTTAGTCAGCAAGCCAGTGGAAGCGGCCTGCTCATGCGCGTGATAGCTGGAACGGACGAGCGGCCCAGACTCGACGTGGCGGAATCCCATGCGCATGGCTTCAGCTTTGAGCTCGGCAAATTCACGCGGCGTGTAGAGGCGCGCGATGGGAAGGTGGTCGCGTGAGGGGCGCAGATACTGGCCGATGGTCAGTATGTCGCAACCGACGGCCGCGAGGCCGCGAAAAACTTCGAGCAGTTCTTCGGTGGTTTCGCCGAGGCCTACCATGACGCCGGATTTTGTGACGCTTTCAGGAGCGAGTTGCTTGGCGTAAGCCAATAATTTCAAGGAGCGCTCAATACGCGCGCCGGGCCTCACGGTGCGGTAGAGTCGCGGGACGGTTTCAGTATTGTGGTTTAGAATAGCGGGACGCGCATCGACGACAACGCGGATTGCTTCTTCATTGCCTTGAAAATCCGGGACGAGAACTTCGACACGGCAATCTGAATTGAGGCGGCGAACTTCTTCAATGACGAGAGCGAAGGCGCGCGCACCGCCGACAAGATCATCGTCGCGATTAACGCTGGTGATGACTGCATGCTCGAGGCCGAGTTCGCTGACGGCTTGAGCAACGCGGCGCGGTTCGTCAAAATCGATTGGCTCGGGGCGGCCTTTTGGGACTGCGCAAAATCCGCATCGGCGCGTGCAGACGTTGCCAAGCATCATGAAGGTGGCTGTTTTGTTGTGCCAGCACTCGCCGATGTTTGGGCACTGCGCGCTCTCGCAGACAGTATGCAGATTGAGCGAGCGGGCGAGGCGCTTGAGTTCATGGTAGTTCTCGCCCATGGGAGCGCGGGCCTTGAGCCACTCGGGCTTGGGCGCGGGAGCTTTACGGGCGGATTCAATTTGAACAAGATCCATCTCTGCCATTGTAATTGGCGCGGTTATTTCTTGCTCGCGGGAGCTGGGGTAGCAGATTTGGTGTACTTCTCCAGCCAGGCGAGCCAGCGCTCATAACGGTCGCGAATGTAACTGGGGCGCGTGAAGCCGTGAAATTGATCGGGGTAGACGACGAGCTCGGTTGGTATGCCGAGCGATTTGAGGGCCTGATACATTTGCTCGCCGCCCTCGATGGGAACATTGAAGTCGGCAGTGCCGCCCATGTAAAGCGTGGGCGTGTGCATGCGCTTGTCGGCCTCGAGGAGTGGGTAGCTGAGTTTTTGATAGAGCCTGGGATTTTTCCAGGGCGCGCCTAACTCAAATTCGTATTGCAGAATGTACTGGTCGCTCCCGTAGAAGGAGAGCGGCGAAGCGTTGCCTGCGCCGGAGATGGCGGCCTTGAAGCGATTGTCGGAGGCGGTGGTGTAGTCGGTGAGAATTCCACCGTAGCTCCAACCGCCGATGGTGAGACGAGCGGGATCAGCAACGCCCATGGCGACGACTTTGTCGACGGCGGCGAGGAGGTCCTGCACTTCTTTGTTGCCCCAATCGGCAAAGATGGACTTGGCAAAATCCTGGCCGCGACCGGAGCTGCCGCGATAGTTCACATTGAGTTCGGCATACCCGTGAGCAGCGAGCCACTGGCGGAGAAAATCAAAACTGTGCTCGTCTTCGCCGTTGGGACCGCCGTGAATGTAGAGGAAGAGCGGGACAGGCTGGCCGGCTTTGAAATCAGCGGGGCGGGTGAGTAGGCCGTGAACCTCGACACCGTCTTTGTCGGTGAAAGAAATGTCTTCAGTGGGAACCAGATTCAGCTCGGCTATGAGCGCATCGTTGTGCGTGGTGAGTTTGCGCAAGGCGCCGTTTTCGAGGGCGTAGATTTCGGCGGGCGAAGTGTCATTCGAGTACTGAACGGCAATGTGGCCGTGCTTTGAATCCCATGAGAAAACTTTTCCAGGTTGCGCGAGGAGCCGCTTTGCACTGTTGCCAGCGAGTTCAACTGCGGCGGGATACTCGGAGCGATCATCGGTGACGAGGTAGCTCAAAGTGCCGTCAGGGGAAAATTGCGGTTCGTGCATGCTGCGATCAAAAGTGGCAGCGGGATAAGTGACCTTGCCATCGAGCGTGACTACAGCGGGTTTGGCCTGCTCGTATTCTTCGGTATCCGCGGTCAAGCCTTGGGTGTAAGCGATTGATTTTGAATCGGGCGACCATGCAAGATGGCCGCCATCGTGACCGGGCCATGTGGTGAGTTTGTGCGGCGCTGAAGCGGCTTTTGAAGGCACTACGAAAACATCGGTGTTGTTGCTGCGGTCGGGGTCAGGCTCGGCGCTGCTGACGAAGGCGATCCATGCGCCAGCGGGCGACCAGGCCGCATCCTCTTCGTTCACATTTTTTGCAGTGGTGAGTTTTTCGGATTTTTTTGTTGCGATGTCGTAGAGATAGAGCGCGCTGAAAGCGTCGTTGCGAAGATAGCCTTCAATATCCTGCTTGAAGTGGTAACGGTCAATCACGATTGGTTTGGGGGCTGCGGGTTTTTCGGTTTTTCCTTCGGGTGCATCGGGCTCGGCCTTCGGGTGCAGCGTGAGGAGAAGCCGCTTGGCATCGGGCGACCACTCATAGCCCTCGATATCTTGATCGGTGATGGCGGTCAACTGTTCAGCTTCGCCGCCACGACGATCCATGACCCAGACTTGCGCGCCTTTTGCAGGGCCGGGGCGCGAGGAGAGAAAACTGATGTAACGGCCATCGGGCGAGAAGCGCGGCAGTGAGGCACTCTCTTTGCCGAAGGTCAGTTGCAGGCGGACGGAGCCATCCCATTTCACCATCCAGAGATGGGTGATGCTCTTGTCTTCTTTCACGTCAACCTGGCTGACGGTATAGAGGACCCACTCACCATCAGGCGAGAGCACGGGTGCGCCAACGCGTACTAAACGGGCGAGGTCATCGAGCGTGATGGCACGCCTGGCTGGCGCGTCAGCGGCAAAGGCCAGTGTTGAAGCGAGGAAGATCAGCGCAACAGTGAGGAGAAGTTTCAAGCTCTGTCTGAACATGAGCAGAGGTTATCATTTGGAGCGGAATTTGCACACACAGGAAAAATTTATTTGAGTTTTTCACGGACTTCAGGGCGAACTAAATAGAGGAAAAAGACGAGATTCAACAAGCCCTGCACCAGCGCCGGCGCCTCATGCCGGGCAGAAAAAATCCAGGCGTTGTAAGCTGTCAGTAAAAAGACAGCAGCGAGCGCCAGGGCCCATGCCCAGCGCAGAAGCATCAGCATGCCCGCGCTGGCTGCGATGAAAAAAACTGAGAAGATGAGAAAGATTGGCGGGTAATGCTGATTTTGAACGACGCCTAAAACGATGATGCCGGCGAGCACGAGAAGATAGAGCGCGATGGCGGCGAGGCCCGGCAGCGGGATGCGCACGCTGAGGCTATTGGCCAACTCCTGGGCACGATCTGGGGCGCGATCCGGGGCGCGATCCGGTTTCTTTTGCTCGTCTGTCATGCAGTTCCCTATCAGCTCAAAGTGTTTTGAGGTAGGCCAGCAGATCGGCGAGTTGAGCGTCGTCCAACTGGGTTGGAGGCATCATGGCGCGTCCATGAATGATGATCTGCGTGATGCGCGTATCATTGGCCGGAGCGCCGGAGGGCATGTATTTCTGCTTGTAGAGCGCCTGAAGTCCCGGGCCATGGAGGTCGTAGATATTGTTGGCGTAGTGACACTTTGCGCAGTAATTTTTGTAGACGACGGCGCCGCGTGCTTCCTGCTCAGTCCACTCAGAGGATGGCTTTGAAGGCGGAAGATGACGGCAGCCTGCGAAGAGAATCGCCACGGAAGCAGCCAGGATCAGTAGGCAAGCAGGAATCTTTTTCATGTCTCTTTGATGATAGCAGCGAGGGAAAGATTTGCCGTGATGAAGCTCACTCGGCGGACCAGATGGCCTCCGCGATTTTGTCGATGGCGTGGATCTCGGCTTCGCTGCCGGGAAGATGATTGTTGACGAGGATTGAAAAGACGACGGTCTTGCCGCTTTGAGTTTTCATGTAACCGGAGAGCGAATTGGCTTCGCTGTGGGTCCCAGTCTTGGCCTGCATCTGACCGAGGAGCGGTGATTTTTTGAAGCGCCCTGCGAGGGTTCCATCGACGCCTGCAATGGGAAAACTCTCCCGCCACTCGTCTCCCCAGGGTTGTGTTGCGGCGTAACTAAGCAGACGCGTGAAGGCGCGGGGAGTCATGCGGTCGTCCATGCTCCTGCCGGAGCCATCGTAGAAATAAAAGTCGGCGTCATCGATTCCGGCGGAGAGCCGGAATTTTCGCACAACTCGCGCACCCTGTGCGATGCTGCCGGCGTCGCCTTCCATCTTGCCGAGAAGACGCAGGACAAGCTCGGCGTGAAGATTCTGGCTGACCTTGTTGATGACTTTAAGATCGTCAGCAAGGGGCACGGAGACCCGCTTGGCGACAACCTGACGGCCGAGTGTGGGCGCGTAGGCGGCCTCGTTTTCAACTTTGTGCAGGGTGATGGGTTTAGCGCGTTCATCCTTGAAGTCCGCCGTGTCGACGGACCAGCGATGCGCGGACTCCGCTGTGCCGGTGACACGAACTCCACGCAGCATGAGTGCCTCTTGAAAAGCTTGCGCGGTAAACTCCGCCGGATCTTCAACGGCAATCTCGGCATGGAAGCCTTCAGCCGGCGCGGTGCCAAAGGTGCGAACCGTAATGCTGCCGGGATGGCGATCGAGTCCTGGTTGCGGCTTTTCGCCGGGCGCGACCGGCCTCATTGCATTGTCAACGGCAAAGTGCTGAACGTCGGGCGTCCATTGAGGCTCAAAGTTGCCGGGCGCTGCCGGGTTGGGGACGAGATTGAGTTGTATCTGGTTCTCGTTGAAGGTGAGCGCCGAAGCGCCTGCGCCGTAAGGCCACATCAGATCATCCCAACTCCAACCCGAGCCATAGGGCTCGTAGAGAAAAAAACTGTCGTCGCCGATGACGCTGCCGGTGACCTGGCGGATGCCGGCTTGCTCGACTTGCGTGGCCAGTTCCTCAAGCGGATCGAGCGGCTTCGGTTTTGGAGTGGGCTCTGCGTTTGGCTCCGTTGACGCATTGGCAGCCGCGGTCTCACTGACGGAGCGGTAGGGGGAATGGCGAATGCTCAACGTCGGATCGCCGGCGCCGAGAATGACGAGATCGCCCTTCAAGGTTCCGTCAGCATCGATGGGGCCGGTCGCGCCGACGAGCGTGTTCCATGTCATCCCGCGCGGGAGCAACGCATAGGCTGCAGCCGTCGTCGTCATTTTTACGTTGGATGCGGGGGTCATGAGCTTGCCGTCATTGAAGCCGTACAGAGGCTGGCCTTCGAGTGTTGAGACGCTGATGCCGAAGCTGGCATGGGAGAGTTCGGGGGCAGCGAGGATAGCTGAAATTTTTTCATTGAGCTCAGCGCTGGGCGTGTTCGCATGTGAAGCTTGGACTGCCGGAGAAGGCGTCGCGTTTTTGTGCGGCTGTGCAAGCAGAGTTGCGGAGAGCAAAGCGAGTAGCGCGAGGGAAGCAATTCGGCGATTCAGCATCATGCGAAGAGTCTACGAGATTTCTGCGGTTTTAAGAAAGCACGGAGAACAAAAATGGTCAGCCCCGCAGGTGATTGACCTGCGGGGCTGTCGTTGTGCGAAAACCCGCAAGGATTTTTGTCTTGCGAGCGTACCTCAAAATTCAGCAAAAGGACCTGTAAGCCGAATTCTGTCGTGTGCGGTCATTCCTCTAGACGCCGCGTCACCGCGGACGTTCATCAGCGACCTACCCGGAGGTTTCGGCAATTGCTCGAGCCGCCTTGCCGCATCGGGCCGATGCGTATCCCCCGCCTGTCTCTTGGCGAGCGCTTCCCTCCCTATTTGGTCTTGCTCCAGGTGGGGTTTGCCGTGCCGTTGATGTTGCCATCACCGCGGTGCGCTCTTACCGCACCATTTCACCCTTACCGGGACTAGCCGTCCAGGCGACTGCCCTTCGGGCCAATCCCCTTGAGATGATCGAGATCAAATCAAGGTTGGCGGTATTTTTTCTGTGGCACTGGCCGTCCATGAGCTTTGAAGCTCACGTCCCGGACGTTATCCGGCACACTGCCCTGCGGAGTTCGGACTTTCCTCCCCCGATTCGTCTTGCGACTCCTCGGCAGCGACCGCCCGGTCCTCCTGCTCCTATTAGTTTACCGCGAAATGCAATTTTCATATGGTATGCATCGAAGATTGTTTTGCATTCATCTAATTGAAGAGTTTTGTTCATTACCCACTCATCTCGCACGCTTAGTATCAACCTGGAGGATTTCACAATTTATGCAGATCACTGGAAACACCATTCTCATCACCGGCGGAGGTTCGGGCATTGGCCGCGGACTCGCAGAAGAACTACACAAGCTTGGCAACCAGGTCATCATCGCGGGGCGTCGCAAACAGGCGCTTGAGGAAACGGCACACGCGAATCCGGGCATGCAGGCGATTGCGTTTGATGTGGAAAGCGCGAAGGGGGTTCGCGAGTTCGCAGCGCAGATCACGACGAATTTTCCGACGCTCAACGTGCTCATCAACAATGCAGGAATCATGCGCGATGAAAATCTTCTGGCGCAGCAAGCCGATCTCGCAGACGCTGAAGCCATCATCAGCACCAACCTGCTGGGGCCGATTCGTTTGACCGCCGCGCTGTTGCCGCACCTGCAACAGCAACCGGCCTCGACGATCATCAACGTGACATCGGGCCTGGCTTATGTGCCGCTTGCGATTACGCCGACGTACTGCGCGACGAAAGCTGCGCTTCATTCCTACTCAGATTCACTGCGTTACCAGTTGCGCAAATCGAGTGTTGAGGTGATTGAACTGGCGCCGCCTTATGTACAGACACAATTGATGAATGGCGCAGAAGATCCACGCGCGATGCCGTTGAAAGAATTTATTGCGGAGGTGATGAGCCTGCTGAAGACAGTGCCGACGCCGAAAGCAATTTATGTGGAGAAGGTGAAGTTCCTGAGCCTGGCCGAAGCTCAAGGCCGTTACGAAGCGACATTTGAAGGCTTGAATGCCGCGATGAGTGCGGAGTCGCTGTAACAAATTAGAAAAGGCAGCGATTCAAAATCGCTGCCTTTGTTGAGCGAAAAACTTACAGATAGTAATCGACCATGCGCTCCCATGTTGGCCAGTCGTGCGAGTTGTGGGTCTCCCAGATGTAGAGGTTGTGGGGGATGGCTTTCTCGCCGAGGATGCGGCTGAGATTCTGGTTTTGCCAGAGGCACTGATCGTCCCAGCCCGTAGCGAGAACGATTTTTTGGCGGCGCATCTGCTCGAGCTTCCAGTGGTCGGAGAGGTTCGGCAAATACTGCGTGGGCTGATGGAAGTAAACATCCTCGTCGTGATATCCGTGGAGAAAATTGCTCATGTCGTAAGCGCCGGACATGGAGAGCAGGCCGCTGAAATGCTCGGGATGGCGCAGCGCGATGTTGACGGCGTGAAATCCGCCGAAGCTGCAACCGAGCGAGACGAGGCCGGGGTACTGATTCTTTGAGCGAATCAGGGGCAGCACTTCGCTCATGACGTAATCTTCAAATTGCACATGACGGGCAATGCGCCAGCGCGGAGGAACATTCTTGTTGTACCAGCTCTCGTTGTCGATAGCGTCAACGCAGTAAACCTGCAGATGGCCGGCATCGATTTTTCCGCCGAGGACGCCAATCATACGACGGTCTTCAAACTCGTGAAAGCTTCCGCCTGAAGTAGGGAAGACAATGACGGGCAAACCCGCATGGCCGAAGACGAGCAGTTCCATATCTCGGCCGAGCCGGCCCGAATACCACTTGTGATACTCCCGATTCATTGATAGAGACCTCTTGGAGATTTCTAAACTGTATTTAAAGGTTACTCTACCATTTGTGCTCTGCAAATGGAGGCGCACGGAGAATGTAACAGAATCAGATTGTCGAGCTGCGCTTGCGGAAGACGACGGTGAGGTCGCGGCGCCAATGCTCCCCGATGGCGAGAAGCTCCCACTCGACTTGAGGCGAGAGGTAGCGCAGGACAGTTTCATTGGAGGGATGAATGCGCAGGGCAGGTGCGGCGAGGATCATGCGCGGATTGGCTTCAGAGACTTTTGCGCCGCTGAAGTAAGCCATGCGTTCGAAAGCTGAGATGGGGCCAGTGCCGGCACGATGCTCGTCTTCGCGGCGATCTGCATTGAGCGCGCGCACACGAATCCAGTAGTCAAGGGCTTGCAAGGGCAGATGCAGATCTTCATCGGCTTTGAGCTCGAGGACGACGAGGCGGCCATCGCGATCGAGAGTGAGCAGATCGAGCATTCCGCGATCACCGACGGCGAGCGCAGGAACTTGCGTGTAGACCAGGTCAGCTCTCAGGTTAGGGAGTATCTCTTCCATACGCTCGCGAAACTGGGCTTCAAGCCAACGCTCGGGTTGCAGACGATAGAGCGCGTCGGCGTGGACTCCATCAGCGTGACGCGAAGAGAAGAGGCGCGCGAAGAGCGTCTGCGCCAGGGCTTCAGTCTCTGGCGTCAGCGGCGTTTCATGCGCACCTGCGCCGAAGCTCACCTCGTCGACGCGTGCAAAAGCGGTGTCCGAGACGCCGTGACGGACACGCGCGAAGTCGAGTCCATGGAGCAGAAGCGCGACCTCGGTGGTTGAACGCGCACGTACTTCAACGCGGTCACGGGAATTTGCCGGGACGAGCTTGAGGATTTTTTCGAGCCCTTCACGGCAGCGATCGATGGCCGCTTGAGGATTGAAGGCGTGAACGAGGCGTACGTCGATGTTGCCGGTATCATCAAGCTCGACGCGAGTGAGTTCCTCGCTGCGCACATCCAATTGATAGAGCTCAAAACGCGCGGCGCGATGATTGAGCCACTGCATGCGTTCAGCAGTCACACGCCACGCACCGGCGGGGACAATGACTTTGAGCGCGCCATACAACCGGCGCGCATTGGAGTGCTGACGACAATACTCAAGCCACAAAATGCCGAGCGTAAGGATACCATCGATAATTCCGGCTGACTCTGCCTCGCTGACGGCAATGACGGCTTCGGCAGTGGTGCCGCGGACCAGAGAGCCGCGCACATAAGCGGGGCCGAAACTGTGCTCGAGATCCATTGCAGAACGCAGGCCTTCAACTGTGAGACCTTCAAAGTTGCGGGACAGCACGCGTTCAAGAGTCTTTTGATAGTTTCGGCGCGAGGCATCGCGAGCTGTAGGTGTGCGTCGATCGTTTGACGGCACAAGTTCGAGGGCTTGCGGCTTGGTGACGCCGAGTTTACGCGTTAACAGCCGCAACGCTTGCGCACGTTTTTCAACGCCAACTATAGTGCGCACCAGATTGCGCTCGTCGCTCCACATCTGCAACTGGCAGCGGCCATGCGACTCAATGATCGAATACTTCGCCGTGCGGAGATCGAAGATGACGCGGCCATCTTCAAGCACCGCGGCCTCGGGATGAGCAAGCATGTAACTCTCGACAGCTTCAACTAATTCATCAGGCTTTGGAGTTTCTACTGCATCTGCTGCGCGGATAGTCTTACGCGGCGCCGTGCCGCGAAGATTGCCGAGCCCTGCGCCTTGCATCCGTTACCAGCCGTTCCGTTCGCGCAATCGAGTTATGTGCGCAGTGTGGTGGCGTGAATGCCAGTCGTACAAGGCAAGCGCCTGGGCCAGATTTTGCGCCCCGCTCTCGGGATGCACGTAGCTGCGATGAAAGTCCTCATCGGTGAGTGTCTCGAGCAGCGCTACCCATCGCGCATGCACGGCAGCAATCATGTTCAGCGAAATATCAATGGGCTGCCAGCGCGAATCATGGAGGTTCGCCCATGCCGCTTCATCGTAGGTTTTGATGGTGGGATTTTCTTCGGTGAGCGCGAGCTTGAAGCGGATGTACGCATTTGCGTGGCTGTCTGCGATGTGATGGACGAGCTGGCGCACGCTCCACCCGCCTTCGCGGTAAGGAGTATCGAGCTGCTGATCCGTTAAGCCGGAGACAGCGGTAAAAAGCCGCTCGGGCAACTGGCGCAAAGTGTCAATGTGGGCGGCACGAATCTCGCGCACGCTGCTGGCGGGGCGATGAAACTTGCCGATGGGATAACGTTCTTCGTCTAAGGTCATAGGGCTCATGGTTCAAAAAATACCACGCATGAGCAGCATCCGGGAAAAATATCAAATCAAGATTACAGACAAAGCACTACTTGCGAAACCACTCAACCAAAATGGGCGAGGTTACCGTTTTCAGAGCCGCACCTCATCAATTCACAATATCAATTCACAATCAATGCACGCGCAATTTTTATGCGCTGTGTTGATGATGATGATGATGGTGATGATGATGATGCTTACCCGCAGCAAAGGCGGGCGCCACAATCATCAACAACAGTGCAATGACGAAGAGCTTCTTCATGGATGTGAGCATACCATGAATGACTTTTCTTTTCATCCGTGCAGCGGGGATGCGCATCCAATCTACAAATAGCCTGCGGGGGAAGCAAATTCCCCCTGATTGGCCTAGACTGAATATAAGGTGAATCAAAAAACGATGTCCCATGCGAACCCACTTCCCCAATCGGCAAAGTCGACTCAAAGCGAGAACTTGAACGCGCGCTATTTTTTCACCAAGTTCGGAGTGACCAACCAGTTGCTGGAAAAATGCCTTGCTGAAGCGCTCTCGCGTGGAGGCGAGTATGCCGACCTTTATTTTGAATCGGTGACCGCAATCGGCCTCGGCGTCGATGAACAGATTGTGAAAACAGCGAGCCAGGGAACGAGCGCGGGGTGCGGTATTCGCGTGCTTTCAGGCGAGCGTACCGGATACGCATACACGGACAACCTGAGCCCGGAGCGATTGCTGCACGCTGCGCGAACAGCTGCGCTCATTGCATCCGGGCCGGCCACGCATCCGGTTGTAGGATTTGTCGAGCCAAAACTCAGAGATCTCTATCCTGTTCCACTTGGCGGATTCGATTTGGATCTTGCCGCGCGACTCGAACTGCTGCTCAAGGCCGATCGCACTGCGCGCGCATATGATCCGCGGATCACGCAGGTTCGCGCAGGATTCTCGGAAGAGCTGAGACATATTTTGATTTGCGGTTCTGATGGCGCTTTTGCCACGGACACGCAGCCGCTCTGCCGGCTCAATGTTTTTGCGCTGGCCAAGGACGGCGAGCTTACGACTAAAGGCAGTGCCGGCGGAGGAGGTCGTGCGGGGCTGGAGCAATTCACTGGCACAAAGAGCCCCGAGCATCTGGCCACGGAGGCAGCGCGTGGCGCGATACTGCAGCTTGGCGCCGTAACTGCGCCGGCCGGCGAGATGGAAGTCGTGCTTGGACCCGGTTGGCCGGGGATTCTGCTGCACGAGGCGGTCGGCCATGGGCTTGAAGCGGATTTCAATCGCAAAAAAACTTCGGCATTCGCGGGGCTCATTGGCCAGTCTGTCGCCAGTTCCAAGGTGACGGTTGTGGACAACGGAACCATCGAAGGCCGCCGCGGATCACTCAATGTCGATGATGAAGGTTCGCCGACTCAGGAAACGGTGCTGATAGAAAACGGAATTCTCAAAGGCTATCTCACTGACAAGCTCTCGGCGCGGCTGATGGGCGGGCATAACACGGGCTCGGGACGTCGCGAGAGTTACCAGCACATTCCAATGCCGCGTATGACTAACACTTACATGCTGGCCGGCGAGGACAGTCCCGAAGATATTTTGAAAAGCGTGAAGCGCGGACTTTACGCCGTCAACTTCGGCGGTGGGCAAGTAGATATCACAAATGGAAAATTTGTTTTTTCAGCGTCAGAGGCTTACTTGATTGAAGACGGTAAAATAACTGCGCCAGTTCGTGATGCAACATTGATTGGCAATGGCCCCGAGGCGCTTAAGTACGTATCGATGGTGGGGCATGATTTGAAACTCGATGAAGGCGTGGGAACCTGCGGCAAAGACGGGCAGAGTGTGCCAGTGGGTGTGGGGATGCCGACCATCAAGCTGGACAAAATGACAGTTGGCGGAACGGGAAGATAATGAAGTTATTCACTGATTTACTTTCTTCCTGCATTAAAAATATCGAGCATCAATTTACTTTAGCTAATGTACATTTCTGGCGTAGAACTCCACAGAACCCTCACGGCTCCGTTGCAGCTCCGCGTGCCAGCCGCTGAACGAACCGAAAAAACAAAATCTGTGCCATGGGACTACTTTCACCTCATCACTTTCGCAAAAGATAGGGTGACGCAGCAATAAATTTCTTGACTCCTTTATCGCAGCAACTGTAAGCTCCTCAAAACGCAAATACTGCGATTGCCCTGCTCTTCCCCACAAGTGCGCGGCAACCCTTTACGCAATCAATTGCATTCCTCATCCAGCCAAACTGCGGCTAGCCCCAGTTCAGTTGGCAGAAAGAGTCAGCATGATGACAGCGCTCAGCACTTTCCTCAAAAAATATTTTTACTTTTGCATGTCCATCTTCTTCGCTTTGATTGTTGTCGCTGGTTTCAGCCGTACCGTCGATGGCAACCTCTTCCATCCACCCGTGCCGCGCCCGCTCATACTCTGGGTGCACGCCGCAGCCTTTTCACTGTGGATTCTCTTCTTCATACTTCAATCCGGTCTCGTGCGCATTCGCAAGGTCAGCACGCATCGTTTCCTCGGCTGGTTCGGCGCAGCTCTAGCAGCTTTCATGGTTCCACTGGGCGTGACCACTGGTATTGTCATGGCTCGTTTTGACATCGCGCATTACACGATGCCTGATGCGGTTGCTGCCAAAGCCGACATTCAAGCATTCCTCGCGATCCCGTTCTATGACATGATTGCCTTCCCGATCCTCGTAGGGTTGGCAATCCTCTGGCGCAAAAAACCAGAGCTGCATCGCCGGCTTCTCTTCATCGCCACCTGTTGCCTGATGGACGCCCCTTTTGGCAGGTACGCATTCCTTGACGCCCAGGATCGCTACTACATCGCGCTCGATCTCCTCATCCTCATCGGCATGGCGCGCGATCTCGTCGTTGATCGCCATATTCACAAGGTCTATTTGTATTCGCTCCCCTTCATCGCTCTCGGCCAGGCTCTTGCAACCTACCTGCGTCTTGGCAATCCTCCGATCTGGCAAGAAATCACACACGCGATTCTGTTTTAGCGCAAGAAATTTATCAATAAAATGGCGCGGCATGAGCCGCGCCATTTTATTGTCCATTCAACCATCTAACTTCAGAACGTACGATTCACCATCTGCGCAAATCTCATCAAAACAAATGACAGGCCTTCACCTGATCGAAACATGAAGCATATACTCAGGCCAAATTTCTCGCCAGCAAATCACTCATTTGGAAAAGATGCTGGTTCGGCTTTCATAACGATGTAAGGTTCGTGAAGACCTTCCAGCTAAAATTTTAGCGACTCGGTTAATCTTCTTTTCCACTCCTGCATCCGGCTCCTTTTTCTCTACCGGTTTCGTCTCTAAAGTGCTTACATATTGGTTCGCCATGACGGTCCACCTCTACTTTCATTTTACTCCTGATTTGAATTCAAATTAGAGTTATTTTTGCACTGTACATGGCCGCCAACAGCATCCACACCCCTAACTTTGTTACTGTTGAGCCATGACCGACGCCCAACCGAGCGCCTCCCAACTCGACCTCGAATCCCTCGCCTTCGACCTCGTCCAACTCGCCATCAACGCCGGAGCCACTGATGCTGAAGCCGCTGTCAGTGAGGGCGATGAGTTCAGCGTCAACGTTAGACAGGGCGCGGTCGAAACGCTGAAGGAAGCAGGATCGCGCGGGGCTGGAGTCCGCGTCTTCCTGGGCCAACGGTCAGGATCGGCGACTTCAAGCGATCTGACGCCTGATGGAATTCGGCAGCTTGTCGAAGGTGCGCTGGCGCTGGCGCGGGTTACGGAGCCGGACCCGAATGCGGGATTGGCTGATGCGGCCGAATATGGCGTGGCACAAGGTGATTTCCATCTCTTCTCGGAGGATGTGTACTCGCTCTCGGGCGATGAGCGCATCCAGTGGGCTTTGCGCGCCGAGGCCGCGGCGCTCGGCGCAGATGCTAGGATTACGAACTCAGAGGGCGGAAGTTTTGACGCGGCTACGGGACGCAAGGCGATAGCCAATTCGCGCGGATTTGTGGGCAGCTACCAGAGCAGTTCGGCAAGCGTTTCAGCCTCGGCATTGGCGGAGGAGTCGAATGGCAATCTGCAACGCGATGGGTGGTGGTCGAGCGCGCGTAGGCTTTCAAATTTAGAGACGCCGGAATCGGTTGGTGCTGAAGCGGCGCGTAGAGCATTGCGCCGGTTGGGCGCGAGGCGCGTGGCTACGCAGCAGGTGCCGATTGTTTTTGCGCCGGAAGTTTCGCGTTCGATTGCGGGGCTGATCTTTGATGCGGCATCGGGCGATGCGATCTGGCGCGGCGCGTCATTTTTGGCGGGCAAACTGGAAGAGACAATCGCGGCATCGAGTGTGAGTTTGATCGACGACAATCTGATGATTCTGCCAAATGGCATGGGTGGATTTGGGACATCGCCGTTTGATGGCGAGGGGATGCCATCGCGCAGAACCGTGGTGGTTGAGAATGGGCGGCTGCTCACTTATTTGAACAACACATACTCCGCGCGCAAGCTGGGACAGCGCTCGACCGGGAATGCCTCGCGCGGATTGGCCGGAGCGCCGGGAATCGGCTGCGGCAATCTGTACATTGAGTCTGGAAGCTTGAGCCCCGAGGAAATTATTGGCGGAGTTGAAAATGGCCTCTACGTGACGAGCTTGATGGGCTTCGGTGTGAACCTGGTGACTGGCGATTACTCGCGTGGCGCAACAGGATTGTGGATTGAGAAAGGTGAGCTCACGCATGCCGTGGAGGAGATCACAATTGCCGGAAATCTTGCCGAGATGCTCAAAAACATCAGCGCCATCGGCAACGACCTTGTCTTCCGTTCGGCGGTGGCAGCGCCGACATTGCGCATTGATGGCATGACAATCGCTGGAGCATAGAGCGCGCGATAATCTTATTTTGGAAAAGGAGGGTTGGAGAAATTATGCCAGTTGCAATGCAAACTCTCGCCTTCCATCCTGACAAACAAGCGGAGGCACTGGCGCAGTTGCCAACAACCGCGGCGGTCTTTGCGCTCTATGGTGAGCAGGGCGAGCCGTATGTTGGGCGCACGCCGAATCTGCGCGGAAGACTCAAGCGGCTCCTTCAGCCATCGGAAAAACATCCGCGCCGGCTGAAGCTCGCGGGCCTGGTGCGTCGCATCGAGTGGCAGACGGTTGGCTCGGAGTTTGAATCGCTGCTCGCGCAATTCAATTTGCTTGAGGCAGTGTACGCGGAAAAATCAGCGCCGCAGGAAGCGCTGAAGCGGATGCATCTGCGCGCGCCGAGTTTTCTGCGTTACCTCGGCTCGAATCCGCAGCCGCGACTTGCCGTGACGACGCGACCAAGCCAGAGAGAAAGTGCGTGGGCATTTGGGCCTTTTCAATCGAATGCCGCTGCGGAGCGTTTCTCTGACGAGCTGCTCAAGCTCTTTTTGCTGCGTCGCTGCACGGAGGATTTGGAGTGCTCGCCGACGCATCCCGGATGCGTTTATGGCGAAATGAAGATGTGCCTCGCACCCTGCCAACTTGCTTGCACGCCGGCGCGTTACGCGGAAGAATCTGCGGCAGTGGAGAGCTTTCTGGAGACACGCGGCGAGAGTTCTCTGGTTCAGCTACGCGCGGAGAGAGAGAAGGCTGCTTCGAACTTGGAGTTTGAAACTGCGGCGGAGATCCATGCGCAGATTCAGAAAGTTGAAGCTGTTGCGGCTCAGGCATCTGAGCTGGTGCGGCCGCTCAATCAACAACGCGCAATCGTTTTACAGGAGAGCGCGAAGAGTGGAAGCGAAGCTGCTGATTCAGTGAGCATTTTTCTCTATGAGAATGGTTGCTGGCGAGGTCCGGCGCAATTCTCCACGCTCGGCATGCGAATTCAGAATGAGCAATCGGGATCGAGTTCGCTCTTTGCGCAGCCGATGATGATTGAGCCCATTCTTGAAAGTGCGCCGATTACAACAGAGGAACCCAAAGCCACGCGCGATCAGCTCACGGCGCGATTTGAAGCAGCGCTCGTAGAATTGACAGCCGACAAAACGCCGCCATCAGCCACGACAAAGCAAGGCCATCTGGCGCTTTTGACGCGCTGGTTTTACCGGCCTGCGGCAAAGCGCGAAGGAGAGATTTTCTTTCCTGACGCCGCAAATCATTGGCCGAGCAAGGCGATTTTGCGCGGCGTTGGACGAATCGCTGCAAAATCGCTTGTCAACACGGTACCCTCTGCATAAAAGTGAAATGACCGCCAGGACTTCAATCCGCACATTGCTCGCCACTGGCCGTACACCCATCGCACTTGGCCGTGTTGAAGAGGTGATCGCGCTTGTGCGCGCCACCCCGCGTCGTATGGGGCAACTGGTTGAGTGCCTTTGGTCTGATGATGCGGGCACGGCGAATCGCGCGGCAGATGCGGTAGAGAAGCTCACGCGCGATGATTCCCCACTCAGTGTGCGGGTTCTGGAGAAGTGGAAAGCGGAACTGATTGAGCTGATGGCCGAGGCACGCTTCAATAAACTCAAGTGGAACCTGGCGCTGATTCTGCCGAGAATGAAATTGAGCCGCGCTGAGTGCAGAGCGGTTGCGCAGATTTTGGAGACGCAGTATTTGGTGGATTCGAGCTCGATTGTGAAGACTTTCGCGCTGCATTCACTGGCGGATCTGACGTGGCAGAATTCTGAGATGTGTGACGATGTGGTGGAGATTTTGCACATTCACGGGCGCAGCGGGACAGCGGCGATGCGGGCGCGGAGTCGGATTTTGCTGAAGGAAATTGAAAGACCAGCGAAGCGTTTGCCGATGCCGGGAATGGTGAGCCGCGCGAAGGATAGAATCACCGATTTGAAAAAGTCTCATTAGAGCGCTTCGGACGATTGCGTTTCACGTTCGCTTGCGCCCTGCCAAGTTGCGATACCTGTGCTGTAGTAATCATCATCACCGCCTCTTGCCGGCAAGCGCGTCTATCATTGGCCCAGCATTTCCATTTGGAGGCTAATGTGTTCAAAAGTCCTCATTGGGTTCTTGTCATAGTTGCTGTTTTCTCCGCCGCCCTCCCGGCGCAAGAGATCACAGGCAACTGGCAGGGGGCGTTGCAAAATTCCTCCGGCCTGCGGGTCGTTCTTCAAATATCAAAAGCTGATTGCAATGCTCTCAACGGCACCTTGTACACGCTTGGCGATGATCCCCATCCTATGGCTCTGACTACCATCACATTTCTTAACAGATCTCTTCACTTCTCCATCGAATCACTCGGCGTCAAATACGAAGGCCAAATCAGCGGCGACGGGAGTTACATCCACGGCACTTTTACGCGCGGTGAGCCAGCCGCACTCGACTTCAACCGGCCTACTCCCGACAACACGTGGACGCTTGATCCCACACCGCACAACATCCAGTTTGTTGAAGTTGAGAAAGGTGTGAAACTTGAAGTTGTTGATTGGGGAGGCACAGGCCGCCCGCTCATCCTTCTTGCCGGCCTCGGCAACACCGCGCATATCTTTGATCCATTCGCGCTCAAGCTCACACACTCGTATCACGTCTACGGCGTAACCCGACGCGGCTTTGGCGCATCCAGCGCTCCGGTGCCATGGAACCGCAATTACACAGTCCAGCGGCTTGGTGATGATGTGCTCGCTGTCATCGACGCATTGAAGCTTGATCGCCCCACTCTTGCTGGTCACTCGATTGCGGGTCAAGAGTTAAGTTACATAGGAAGCTATCATCCGGAGATGGCCGCCGGTCTCATTTATCTCGAAGCTGCTTATGGTTACGCCTTTTATGATCCAATTCACGGCGAGTTTCCAAATGACGTCTTTCATTTGGAAAGAAATTTTCTATGGCTCGCCTCGGCGCAAGGAGCTGCGGAACAGAAAGCCGTCGAACTCAAACTCCTCAACGAGGATCTGCCCCGCATCCAGCGCGACATCGAGAGAGAGCTGAAGTATTCACAAAAGCTGGAAGCACTACCTCCCGCATCGCCAATGCCCGATCTCACGCAAGCTCCTGAAATTTCCCGGGCTATTTCGGAGGGTTTGCAGAATTTTTCAGTCATCCATTGCCCCCTTCTTGTGCTTTTCGCCAAACCCGGCAATTCTGAATCTGACGCGCACGACAGAGAGGAGATCGCAGAGCAAGCCGGGGCCGTGCAAGCAGCCAATCCCTCTGCCCGCATCAAGCTTCCGGCTAATGGCCGGCTCGATATTTTCCGAAGCAATGAAGCCGAAGTGCTGAGCGAAATCGACGCCTTCATACTCAATCTGCATTAGCTGTTCTAGAATTTTCGTGCCGAGTGCCAGACCTTCTTATCCATTGGGTTGACGTGTCACGATTCAATCATTGCCTGATTGCAAAGCATCGTGTGCGCGCTGCACATAGTCATCCATGGCTTCACGATTGACCACCCCATCGAGGACGGCCTGTGAAGCGCCCTGCCAGGAAGCGAGCCAACTGCACATGTTATCCAGATTGCTCCGAATGGCAGCGAGTGTATCGACGAGTTGATCACGCTGGGCAATGGTGAGATGCAGAGTCGTACCGCTCATGATGGGAGGGGAGCCGGCAGCCATGGTGAACCGGGTTAACGCTTCATCATTAGTTTTGTTGTTGGCGATGGAAAATTCTTCACCTTCATAGTCAACCCGGTCGTAGACCTCGGCAAGATTTTCAGGCAGGCGGGCGACTTTGCCGCTGGCCTTGGCCACGGACCATACGGCGCGCGATGGAGTCACTACACCGGGAAGGTGATCCAACTTTGGAAAGACGACAGTGATATGGCCGTTGATCACCGGAGCGGCATTCAAGGTCTTAACGGCAGCAATATCCCAATCTCTTGCTGATTTCAAGCTGGCTATGTCTACTGCGATGAGCTTGAGATTATTGCGGCATTCGGCATGAAAGTCTTCAATGAGCACATGCCGCTCGTGGACGTGATGAAGGGCTTCAACGGATTGCTCCAGGCCGATGGCGATGAGCAGACCGACGCTGATGGTGGCAATGTGAATGAAGAAGTCTTTCCATTTGTGGGAGGTATAAGGCATAAGAATATCCAGCACAGGAGTCTCCTTGTCTGGGTTGATGTTAGTTTTTATAGGTTCTGGAGGGGTGTCGGGGGTTTGAGCTGAAGATTGAGCCGGAGTTTGATCTGAAGTTGGATCTGGATGCGCCTCGGCAGGAACAAGTGGCGATTCTTCCGTGAGTGCCGCGGCCTCGTCTGGCAGTGGACAATCAGCATCAGGTTCAGGAAAGTCTTGCATAAAACTTCAGGAGAACTATATCAGTGCGCGCTGGTGGGAGGCCAAAAAACGGTAGCGTTCTGGTGGCAATGAATACGCATCGGCTCCACGCAATGAGATAAACTGGCAGTGCATAAGAGCCAGGCAAGAAGGAGCGCGTCAATAGTCAAGGCGTGCATCAAGGAGCGCTCATGGTCGAACTGCTTCCCTCAATTCTCTCTGCTGACTTTGCCCGACTGGGCGAGCAGGTGGCCGCGGCTGAGCGCGGTGGCGCAACCGTCATCCACGTCGACGTGATGGATGGCCACTTTGTTCCGAATATCACCATTGGCCCGATGGTGGTCAAGAGCCTGCGCCGGGTGACCAAGCTGCCGCTCGATTGCCATTTGATGATTGAGAATCCCGACGAATTTATACCCGCCTTCGCCGATGCGGGCGCGGATTGGGTGAGCGTTCACTGGGAGGCCTGCCGTCATTTGCACCGCAGCCTTGAGTTGATAGCACAGAATGGCATGAAGCCTGGGGTGGTCATCAACCCGGCGACTCCGGTTGATTTTCTGCTGGATATTCTGCCCATGGTCCACCATGTGCTGGTTATGAGCGTGAATCCGGGCTTTGGAGGGCAGAAATTCATCCCTTTTTCCCTTGAAAAGATCAGGAAGCTGGTTAATTTGCGCCAGGAGCTGGGGTTGCAATTTAGAATTGAAGTGGACGGTGGAGTGGCTCACGAGACCATAGTCCAAATCGTCCAAGCAGGTGCGGAGCTGCTGGTTGCCGGAAATGCCGTTTTTGGAAAAGGCGACCCGGAGCAGAATGCCAGGGAGCTGCTGGCGATGGCACACTCGGCTGAGCCTGTTCAGATTGCCCCACAGTAGTGGGTTGTTCGGTTTTAGTTGTTTTAGAAGAGAATTGTCTGTAATTTTTGGTTGAACCTGGCATGGATTGCGCGGGTTCAGCCACATGAGGGTCTATGAATCGTTTGTCGTTGAAGTTTGTTGCTTTGGCCATTGCGGGAGTCCTCTCACTGGGTGCAGTTGCCCAGACTACGATCACTCCCCCTAAAACAACCAGGACCCGGGAGCCAAAGAAAAAGAAGAACCAGGATTTGAGCGCCAATCCCCTGGCCGGCAACAACTCCAAGCAGCCGGATAAGGAGCTCTACGACAAGGCGATGATCGCCATGAAGAAGGGCCGCTTTGACGTGGCTCGTCTTGATCTGCAGACGCTTCTAAATACCTATCCCACCTCTGAGTACCAGATGCGCGCAAAGCTGGCGGTCGGCGACAGTTGGTTCAAGGAGGGCGGTACTGCGGCCATGGCCCAGGCCGAGGCCGAGTACAAAGATTTTGAAACCTTCTTCCCCACTGCGCCTGAAGCAGCCGAAGCGCAGATGAAGGTTGCCGATATTTATTTTGGCCAAATGGAGAAGCCTGACCGCGACTATACGAACGTTCTTGAGGCCGAAAAGCAATACAGGAACATGATCAATATGTACCCGGACTCGGGCCTGGTTCCACGCGCCAAGCAGAAGCTGCGCGAGGTACAGGAAGTCATGGCAGAGCGCGAGGCTGAAATTGGCTTCTTTTACGCTTCCCGCATGAACTGGGCCGGATCACTTGCCCGCCTGAAGACTGTTGCTGATACCTACCCGCTCTACTCAAAGAGCGATCAGGTCTGGCTGACGATTGGCGATGCTTATGAAGGCGAAGCACGCTCAGTGCAGAACGCGCCAAATCTTCCCGGAGCCATTCGTGAGCGGCTGCGCGCCGTCTATCAGGATCGCGCGGCTGAGGCTTACTCAAGGATCATCACCCGTTACCCGATGGCAGCTCACGTTGAGGAGGCCCGTGACCGGTTGATCCAGATGAACCGTCCGATTCCTGAGCCAACGGAAGCCGCCGTCAAGCAGAACGAGGCCGAAGAGCAGAGCCGCCAGGCAGTGCGCTTTACTGATAAGACCTGGGGATTCATCAAGCACGGTCCAATGACGGTTGAAGCCGCGCACGTTGGCGAGCCCACCATGGAAG
>DAHXOQ010000190.1 GCA_027364815.1 Acidobacteriaceae bacterium
ACCCCATGCTTACCTGCACATTCGAACTGCCACTGGCCACGTTGTACTTCTCTCGAATCGTTCCATCTTTCGCATAGCCTCGGTCTATTGTCGCGCAGAACTTCTGCGAAATCCTTACCGCATCTGCGCGATGACCACTTGCTGCCAGCCCCGCCGTCGCAATCCAATTCGTCGGCGCCCATCCAAACGGATCATCCCACTGCAATCCCGTTTGCGTGTTGCTCATCGAGAGACCGCCCTCACGCTCGAACAATTTCAGCTTCTCCACAATACGGTCTGCCTGCTCGCGCGTAGCCACCCCCGCCCACAGCGGATAAAGCGATGAAATGTACGCATAAGCCGAACTTTTCTGATGCACAAAATCATAGTCGGCAAAGACGCCTTCCTTCTCGCGCCACAAATAACGTTGCATCGCTGCAGCGCGCAACTTCGCTTTGTGTCTCCAGCGCAACTCCTCTTTTGGTTTTCCGAGCAGCACTGCAAAATGCGCCAGGTCGCTCTCATACCGATAGAGCAAACTATTCAAACAGGTCGGCGCATAGTGATGTGTCGCTCCGGAGAACGCTTCAAAGCGATTGCTGGGATCGAATCCCGACTCGCGCATCGCGCGATCGCCCTCATAAAAATCCTTGCTGAGCCGATAACCCGCCGCCCACGCATGCTCGCAGACCATGCTCTTCTTCACATCGCAACTCGTTGTGCGCAGCAACGCCGCCTCACGCTCATCGGGATGCTCAGAACCCTTCACCAAAAAATTTTTACTGTCAGTTCCGGGATGCGCCTCAAGCCACCGGATCACATCCGGATAGTACGTGCTGTCATCGGCCATTTCCGGAACTGGTCCCACACCATAATCAAAATACCGCGCCAGTCCTGTCGTTCCCGCCTGGTGCTCCGGCCGAGTCCACGTCGAATAATCTTTCTCGGCCAACTCATACGCCCGCGCCAGCCACGCATGTGCCGCCCCTTTATCGCTGAAGCTCGCCGGCGACTCATAGACCGCGCGAATCATCGACGTCAAAAACGGTGGCTGCGACCGCGTCAAATAATAACTACGATTCGCATTCAACACCGCGCCGTAGTTCTCCACTTCAAAGAGCTGGTTGTCCACCATGTTCTTCGCCATTTCGTTCTGATGATCCGCCAACAGACCAAGCACGATGAAGTAACTATCCCACCCATACATTTCGTTGAAGCGTCCGCCCGGCACCACGTAAGGCTTGGGCAGATAGAGCAATCCCGGCGAAGCCAACTCCTCAGGCCGCAGATCTCCCAACTTCACAATAGCGTGCGGCAACGAGACCACCTTCACGTTGCAGTTTGTTTCAATCGCTGTAATCTCCGGCGTCTTTTGCATTCCCGCAGGCAAATACAAAATCGGTTGCGTCGTGATTTTGCTATCCACCAGAGCATGGCAATCCGTTTGCGATCGCGTCAGCGTCTGCCACGCGCCGTGAATGTATGCAAGCGTCGCGTCGGGATTCGGTGCGGGTGTTGCCTCAGGCGCAACTGCACTCGGTGACGTGCTCGCCTCTTGGGCCATGCCCGTCTGAGGACTTGCGATTAAAGAAAATGAGATTGCGGCGACTACAAGGTAAAACAATGAAGCAGATTTCATGAGACCCTCTGTTTTTTCGGACTAACAGAGTTTATCGCACCAGACAAGCTATTGGGCACTCCATTTCTGCGGGAACATTTTCGCCGCAGCTGGTGTCTACCAAAGCACTACTGCTCTGGAAGCGTGATGAGCACAGGCAAAAACAACCCGCGCAATAAACAACAAATCGCAACGCGGCGATTCAAGCTGCCATCCGGTTGACAACGCCCGTGGTCTGCCTCGCCTTCAGAGCGCAACTTCAAAATTGCGTTTCAACCGCGAGGGAGGCCCACCATGTTTGAAGACTCCACTTTTGAATCAAACGGGAAAATTCGCACCCGCAGCAGCAAATGGGCTCTCGCTGCCCTGATTCTCAACTGCTCAATTCTCGCGCTCATTATTCTTCTGCCTCTCATCTACCCCGAGGCTATTCACAGCAAAGAAATCTCCACGTTGCTCTTCGTACCCCAACCGCCAACTCAAATCACTGAAGCGTCTAAACCAGAACCCGTGCACACAAAACTGCCGGATAGCAATTTCATGAAGAGTCAGCTGATTGTTCCCCGGCTGATTCCAAAAGGTATCAACGCCCCCAGAGAGCGCGATCCCGATTTCTTCAACTGTCCCGATTGTGTTCCCGGCGGCCCCGTCTCGATTCTCAACCCCGGCTCCGGCGCACCAAATATTTTCAAGCACAACCCGCCACCGGTCGTCACTCCTCACAGCATTCGCGTCTCGACCCTTGTCGTTGAAGGGATGATCATTCAAAAGACCATTCCCATCTACCCAGCCATCGCACGCGAGACTCGCACTCAAGGCACGGTCATGCTTGCCGCAGTAATTTCAAAAACCGGCGCTATCGAATCTCTGCGCGTCATCAGCGGCCCCGCCATGTTGCAGGAAGCCGCGTACAACGCAGTCAAGAACTGGCGCTACCGTCCCTATCTCTTGAATGGCGAAGCCGTTGAAGTCGAAACCTCTGTCAACGTTGTCTTCAAACTCTACTAATTAATCTCCAGCGCTCTCATCATCTCACCCACTTTGGTTCAGTTGCTCGCGGGTAGTACGCTGATAACAGCCATGCTGCCCGCACCCTCACAATCCGATTCCGTCAACTTCAACGCCGCGTTGAAGATCGTACGCACTCTGCGCGCGCGCGGCTTTGAGGCATGGCTCGCCGGCGGCTGCGTGCGCGATCTTCTCATGGGACATACGCCGAAAGATTACGACGTCGCTACCAGTGCAACTCCGGAGATTGTCCTCGATCTCTTTCCCCGCACCTTCGCCGTAGGCGCGCATTTCGGCGTTGTCCTCGTCGCAACAGAACGAATTGAATTTCCAGGCAATGCATGTGAGCGCGTCAAAGAAAAAATTGAATCATCAGAGAATCCCCCGAAATTTTCTCTCACTGAAGTCGCAACCTTCCGCTCTGACAGCTCCTACTCCGATGGCCGGCACCCTGACGCGGTTCACTACACATTGAATGCAGACGAAGACGTTCGCCGCCGCGACTTCACCATCAACGGCCTCCTGCTCGATCCCGAGAATTGTTCCCCCGATCGCTCAAACAAGAATCTGCGCACTGCCGTCATCGACCACGTCGGCGGCCTCGCCGATCTTGATTCAGGAATCATCCGCGCCATCGGCAATCCAGCAACACGATTCGAAGAAGACCATCTCCGCATGTTGCGTGCCGTTCGTTTTGCCGCACGATTCAACTTCGCCATCGATTCTGCAACCGCATCCGCCATCCTTGCTCAAGCAGAAAAAATCCAGCTCGTCAGCCGTGAGCGCGTCCGCGACGAACTCACCCGCATGCTCACCGAAGGCCGCGCGCGACAAGCCTTCGAACTTCTCGATTCCACCGGCCTCCTCGCCGTCGTTCTTCCCGAAATCGCGCGTATGAAAGGCGTTGAGCAGCCTCCACAATATCATCCCGAAGGCGACGTCTGGACTCACACGCTCCTCCTCCTCGCGCAACTTGAACCCGGGGTATCCATGACCCTCGCCTGGGGCGCGCTCCTGCACGATGTCGGCAAGCCCGCAACTTTCCGCCGCGCCGCGCGCATCCGCTTCGATGGCCACGTTGAAGTCGGCGTCGCCATCGGAGCAGAGATCTGTCGCCGCTTCCGCTTCTCCAACGAAGAGACGCACCAAATTCTCGCGCTCATTGAAAACCACATGCGCTTCGCCGACTCAGACCGCATGAAGAACTCAACCCTCAAGCGCTTCTTCCGCCTCAACAATTTCGACGAGCATCTCGCGCTCCACCGCATGGATTGCCTTGCCGGCAGCGGCAACCTCGACCACTGGAATTTCGTCAGCGAAAAACTTCGCAGCATTCCACCCGAGCATGTGCGCCCCACGCCGCTGCTCACGGGTCGCGAGTTGATTGCAGCAGGGTACAAACCTGGCGCACGCTTCAAAGAAATCCTCCACGCCGTCGAAGAGGCCCAGCTCGAAGGGCACATCCACACCGAAGAAGAAGCGCTCGCACTCGTGCGCAAAAATTTTCCCATTGAAAAAACCCCGGAGACACTCCACAAAAAATGAGCACGCCACCGTTCTCGCTGCCACAAAAATTTGATGCAATTGTTCTCGGCGCGGGGGCCGCCGGACTCATGTGCGCAGGCGTCGCCGGACAGCGCGGCCGCCGCATCGCACTCCTCGAGCACAACGCCACACCGGGCAGAAAAATTCTCATCTCCGGCGGAGGTCGCGCCAACTTCACGAACATCCACACCGCCGCCGCCAACTTCTTCTCAGAGAATCCCCACTTTGCCAAATCCGCGCTCGCCCTCTACACTCCGCGCGATTTTCTCGCTCTCATTGACCGCGCCGGAATTCAATGGCATGAGAAAACCCTCGGCCAGCTCTTCTGCAACAACTCCGCCCGCGAACTCCTCGATCTTCTCCTCGCAGAATGTGAGCGCGGCCACGTTCAAAGTTTTTTGAACGCAAAAGAAATTCGCGTTGAGCATTCCACCTCCGGCTTCGTCATTCAATCAACCGCAGGTGAATTCCATGCGCCCACGCTCGTCGTCGCCACCGGCGGCCTCTCCATCCCCAAGCTCGGCGCCACAGGTTTCGGCTACTCTCTCGCACGCCAATTCGGCCTCCGCATCGTTGAGCCACGACCCGCTCTCGTCCCCATTCTCCTCGGTGGCGAAGAATCCGCCTGGACCAAACTCGCCGGACTCTCCGCTGCTGTCATCGCATCCGCATCAAAAAAATCATTCCCCGAGAAACTGCTCTTCACACACCGCGGCCTCAGCGGCCCAGCCATTCTGCAAGCCTCATCCTACTGGCGCAAAGGCCAACCCATCGAAGTTAATCTGCTTCCTGACTTCACTGATTCGCCCTTCAAATTTCTTCTCGAATTAAAATCCCCGCGCGATGAACGCGCCATCCGCAACGCCCTGCGCACTCATCTGCCTCAGCGTCTCGCAGATTTCCTCACTTACGAATCCAAAGGTTTTTCAAACGTCGCACTCACCGAGTTCGCTCAGCGGCTCCGTCATTGGAACTTCAACCCCGTCGGCACTGAAGGCTACGAAAAAGCAGAAGTCACCGCGGGCGGCGTCGACACGCGCGACCTCGAAGCGCGCACTCTTGAATCCCGCTCCATCCCGGGCCTCTTCTTCATCGGTGAAGTCGTCGACGTCACCGGCCAACTCGGCGGCTTCAATTTTCAGTGGGCCTGGTCCTCGGCCGTCGCTGCTGCGCGCGCCCTGTAAGCTCCGCTTCTGTTCTTAAAATCCTGTTAATTTAATTTCACTCACCGCTCAATTCAAATCAATTTCAAAATTATTCCCGTCCTTCAATCACGCTTTTCAATTACTCTTGAAGAAAATCGGCACACTCATCGCATGATCTTCAAACACACTATCGGCAATCGCGTTTATTCATTCGACTCGCTACGCACCCTGCTCGCCCGCGCGACTCCCATGCGCAGCGGCGACCAACTCGCCGGCGTTGCCGCCAGCTCAGCCGAAGAACGTGTCGCCGCGCAATGCGCACTCGCCGACCTCCCTCTTGCGCATTTTCTCGCCGAGCAAATCATTCCCTACGAAACCGACGAAGTCACGCGCCTCATCGTTGACACTCACAACGCATCAGCCTTCGCGCCCATCGCCTCGCTCACCGTCGGCGAGTTTCGCAACTGGCTCCTTTCGGACGACGCCACCGGCTCTGAAATCACCGCACTCTCTTGCGCGCTCACGCCTGAGATAGTCGCGGCCGTCAGCAAACT
>DAHXOQ010000191.1 GCA_027364815.1 Acidobacteriaceae bacterium
ACCCGGCACCGGTGCGAATTTGGATAACCTTGAACCCCACGACGAGCGCCTCATCCTCCCCAACACCTGCTTCTCCGTCGAACCCGGCATCTATCTCCCCGAATTCGGAATCCGCAGCGAAATCGACATGCTCACCGCCCCCGGCAAAGCCTGGGTCACCGGCAAAATCCAACGCGAACTCGTCCGCGTCTAGCCTCGCAATGCGCCCCGGCAGCAGCGCTGGCCCTCACCGGCTGCTGAAAAAAGCTCTCTGCGCATCAATGTTTTGCAAGGGCGCAACTCCATAGGCCGCTGAAAATCCCGCAATCAAATCCGGCTCCAGCCCCGGGCCTTCCCTCAACCAATCAAAAATCCCGGCTGCAAAGCCGGGCGTCACCCCAAAAAACACTGGCGCAACTCATGGCGAGCAATGTGCAATATAGAACATTGCAGGGTAATATTACTGAGATAGCGTGACTTTGAGATGAGGAGGGAATCAAATGACAGATGAAAATGTTGAAGTTACCAACAGAACAAATTCCGGTCTGCTCTTGGCGGCCATTGCCGTGGCCATTCTTTTAGGCTTGGGTGGAATCATCTGGAGCGCCACTCTGAATAGCAAAATTGCTGCACAGCAGAAGACGATCAGCGATCTCTCGGCCCAGAACACCAAGCTTGCGGCGGCGCAGCAGGAAACTACCGCACAGTTGAATGTGGCTACGGACGAGTTGAAGAACTCGCTGGGCCTCACCCAGAAGCAACTGGATACAAGGGCGGCTGAACTCCAGGCCCGCACTGCGCGTCTGGCAAACGAGCAAAAAAGGACGGAGGGGCAGGTCGCAGCGGTTACCAGTGACGTGACCAACGTCAAGGCGGATGTCGGCGGCGTCAAAACTGATCTGGCCAACACCAACACCCAATTGACATCCATGAAGGGCGATCTGAACGGACACAGCACCCTGATTGCGCGCAATGCCGACGAGCTGGAAATTCTCAAGCACAAGGGCGATCGCAACTACTACACCTTCACGCTCGTAAAAGGCAGAAAAATTCCAGTGGGTACTGTCAGCCTGGAGCTGAAGAAATCTGACGCCAAGAAAAGCAGCTTCACCCTCGCCATCTACTCCGATGACAAGGTCTACACAAAAAAGGACAAGAGCCTCAACGAACCGCTCCAGTTCCTCAGCGGCAAAGATCCCCTCTTGTTTGAAATCGTAGTCAACAGCGTCAGCGCCAAGAACACAGTCACCGGCTATCTCTCCACCCCGAAGAATGCGCCCGCACCCCCGACGATTGCAGCAGAGCGGTAGTTTGCGGAGTTTGTGGTGTCCCATCCTTCGCGAAAAATGTGCGGAGGATGGGATTTCTAGAAATTTCTAGAAAACATAAGACCTTATTTATGTGGCACATTCAGAATGACACCTATATTGCTTTGAATAAAGCACGCAAGACAAACAAACGCTCCAGTTAAAGCAACATGAACGATTAGCGAGCAAATTGTGCTGAGAATAGTCAGTGCTTTAACACGAAGGCGAATTGGGTCGTTTTTAAAGTCTGGATACTTGGACATATCCGCATGGAGGTTAAGCGACATTACCTTGAGTCTTCCAACAAGCGCCGCTTGCGAAATGACGAATGTTTGATCGCTTTTTTCTCTTAGAACTATCACGAGCCTTGTGTATGCGAGGCCAAACGCGATTGTTACGACAAGAAGCCAGCACTCTGCGATCACATAAAATGGATGGTCGGCACTACGCGCCGCGTCTTGCAAATGACTACTTATCATGGTCAATGCAGTAAAAGTGAGAGTGAGAGTTCCACCAGCTAACAAAACTACTCTGTCCATATAAGCAATGGAGGAAGAGTAAGTTTTTTCCACCGTTTCACGGAGAGTATACAAGGGCATGAATAGTTCTGATAAGGCTGCGGTCACTTTCTCGACCACCTCCGTCTCACTCAAAACAGTGTCTTTAGGCTTTTCGCTATCGGGTGATGATTTCGCTGCTTCCGCTTCATTCATAACTTCACTCCAGTATTATGCGTGAGCCTATTTTAATCGAATGCATATCTGCAACGCTTGCCTACCCGCCACATGGATTGCTTTTATGCGAAAGATGATTGACTCAGAGGTTTAAACCTGGCCTATCGATCTACTTCAACATGCTTAAATTTAAAACCCCATGCTTCAAAAGCGAGACGTGGGGGCCCTGCACTAGAGAATAGTGCACTGAATAACTCAACGACCTTATCTTAACCAATAATTTCGAGTGAGACAGATGAAGAAGATGCTTGCATTAACAACCAACAGGGTCTATTCTTCACGCATCCAATTTATTCATTCTCAGAACTAGGATTAATTGTGGCCAAACCGTTCGTAATCAGCGATCCTGTGCATCGATACCTCCGGGTTGCCGCCCATGAGCGAATCGTTATTGACAATCCAATCACTCAACGCCTGCGAAGGATCACGCAAACTGGGTTGGTTGAATTCATCTATCCAGAGGCCCGGACATCACGGTTTATCCATAGCCTCGGAGCAATGCATCTTGCTTCTAGATTTGTCATATCTGCACTTGAAAATGCATCAAGGGAAGATGTGACACAGTTCTTTAATGAAATAAAAAAGAACGTAAGCAAATACGCTTGTACGCCTGATGATCTTGATGACTTCTTGACGGAGGACAATGACAAGAGCACTGGAGGTCTCTCGACACTAGGCGCGGTCTTTAAAGACAAAACATTGCAGCAAGATAAGGACATTCGCGGATGGCTAGGGATTGTTGAGGCGGCAATTAGACTAGCAGCTCTCTTTCATGACCTAGGTCATCTCCCTTTCAGTCACGACTTTGAATATGCGTTGAAAGAACATGTTAGGGAGCGAAAAAATGCTAACGTTCCATTACGCAGCGAACTAATCAAGCTTGCTTCATGTACACCACATGAATTGGTTGGGCACAAACTTGCGGACCTTGTGTTTAGGGGCCTCATTAATGATGGCGAAAAAAAGCCTGCTGTTCGTATCGCATATTCTCTAGCGATGCAAATATTAGACGCCGAACCAGATTATTCATCATCTGAAAAACCCAGAGTTACAGCACTTCAATGGCTTCACACTTTAATAGATGGCGACATTGACGTGGACCGCGCAGACTATCTGCTTCGGGATGGACGAGCAATTGGATTGGGATTTGCCGGGTTTAATCTAGACCAACTGGTTCACAACCTTATTCTAGTATTGGACAAGGATGCGCTCGGATTTGTAACTGCTGTGGACGAACGCGGCTTCAATGCCCTTGAAAGTTACTGTTTAGTTCGTGCACGGAATAATCAAATGATTATCCGACATCACAAAAGCGCTCAACTTGGCGCTGCATTTCGCTATGCATCAGTAGAAGCGCTCAAATCGGAGCAAGCCACCCCATTTCTAAATGAACTTAGTGACATTGTTGCTGGAACAACGGATGCAACCCGCGCGAAAGAACTTCTGCGTGGATTTGCCATACATGATGACCCATGGTGGATTGGGGTATTGCGCCAAATTAAACCTGACACCAATCTTTTGCTTCGTGCATCGCTTGATCTGGTTCTAGAGCGCAAACAAACGCTATGGAGTATATGGAAACGTAAAGGAGAATTGAGCGAGGTACAACGGAAAACGATAAATAGATTCAATAAGATGCAAGAATATACGCAGTCTTCATCAATGCCGGAAAGTGAAACATTGCAGGAGTCGGCAATACAAATTAAACAATTGCGCGAAGATTTTAACGTTCTTCTTGTTTTCCACAAGTTCAAACCGTACTCTACACTCATTGATCGTAAACGCAGCCAAATGATGGTCAAAACAGGGAAAAAACTCACACCTGTATCCAAATTATCCCCATTGATTAGGTCTCTACGTGATACTTGGGAAGAAGATGTTCACATTCATGCGTTTACACTGAAGGAAACATCGATGACCGTCGAAGAAGTGATTAAACGGATGACCACAGTGCACCCATCTCAGAAAAGTGTGCATCAAACATCACACAATTCGAGTACAGTTAAATCAGAGAAGAAAAGTGACAAGAAGCGCCTTTCAAAACCCAAATGACACAATCGAAGCTAACCATCACATTGCGAGAACATCTAAGACAGGAGAGGGAAATCAAATGCTCACAACCCAATCGCTTTTTGAGGAATTGCAGTCAGAGGACAAATCCTTCCCATCATTCAAAGACTTGCTAAATGGCGTAAGGGAAGTTTGGCAAAGGCATATTGGTGTGCTCCCCGTTGAGATCGGCCCCAGAGATGTTTTAGAACTTGCCTTCTTGCGTAAATGGGTTCTACAAGATGAGAATGGTGCATTCAGAATCGATGTTCCTTCAGAAACCAGACGAGCAACACATTTACGTACCGGGCCAAAGCATCTTTTTAATCCAGAGGCTATGGCGCTTAGCAACAATAAAACCGGAGCAACTTACGTCATTTCCAGCACTGTTAATTCAAGCGTTGCAACGGGCCATAACACTATACGTGCATACAAATCACAATCGACAAAATCCTGATCCACTTCAAATTAATTGAGTGAATATCAGCAACTTTATTTGAATGAATTCACTCTTGTGACAGATTCAATTCATTGACTTCTCATAAAAGCAGAGGCCGCGCATTGCGCAGTCTCTGCTTTTATGCATGACGAGTAAATAAATAAAACTTGCTAACCGTCCCCAGTCTCATGGCTGAGATCTGAGCGACTTTCTCCTTACTCGTAGCCCGGTGCCCCATCCATTCCGCTTTTTGTTGCGGAATGGGTGGGATACCAAAAACTTTCTGATAAACGAATTTTTTGCGCCACCGGCGCAGTTGGCCGCACCGCAGGTGCTTTGCAGATAATTACCCACAAAACGCGCACAATCTTTCTATGGACTCTTCACGCAAGAACATCACCGTTTCCGTCTCCCGGAAATCCTATCAAAGGGCCAAACTCTGGGCAGCTAACCACAACATCACTCTATCGCGCCTTGTCGCCGGATTCCTCTCCACCGTAGACATCAACAAGTCCGCTCTCGAATCAATCGGGTATTCGGGCGATTTTAAAGATTTTATAAGTCGTCTCGATGGGGGCAAATAATCCACGCGGCCACCACCACTGCCTTTGCTTTTCGGGCTGACTGAGATCTGACAACTGACAACTATCTTTTCAAGATGACTAACCAGTTAGTAAACATCAACACCTTCAGCACCACATCAACTACAGGTAAATCAATAATTTAACCTCTTCAACCTCTCAAAATAGCCGAATGAATTTCTCAAAAATCGACTGTGACACTGTGAAAACCACTCTAAACCACTCCAATAAAACAACTTAAAAATCCCAATCTCAATGCATCACAGCCACTGTGATCCTGTGCATCCTCCCGCTCACTCATACCGCAGTGCTTCAATCGGGTCGAGGTTGGCGGCGCGGATGGCGGGGATCATTCCGCTGACCAGGCCGGTGATGATCAGGATGATGGTCGCGACGAAGACCGACATCGGCGAGATGATGAGCTGGATGTCGGCGTTCTCGGCGTGCTTGGCGAGGGCGCTGTAGAAGGTGATGCGGCCGACCAGTGCGGAGACCAAATAAGCGAGTGAGATGCCGGCGATGCCGCCAACGCCGGTGATGGCCATGGCTTCAGCGAGGAATTGGGTGAGGATGTGGTGGCGTTGCGCGCCGAGAGCCTTCTCGATTCCTATTTCGCGGGTGCGCTGCTGGACGGCGACGAGCATGATGTTCATCAAACCGATGCCGGCAATGCCGAGAGTGAGCGCGCCACCCA
>DAHXOQ010000192.1 GCA_027364815.1 Acidobacteriaceae bacterium
ATAATGACCACCACCACCGCCGCCACCGCTGCTGGAGTGTCCACCGCCACCGTAGGAGTGGCTACCACTTGAAGAGCCCGTGCTGCGACTTGGCGGTGGTGACGGCCTGTAAGTACTACCTCCACCTGAAGGGCGTGGCTGACGGCCGCTGGTGACGATTGGTCGATTTCCGTTGCCATTGCCACCTACGCCACCACCACCGTTAACGTTGACAGGGCCTCTGCTGACTGGCCCAGGACTTCCTGTAACTCCATAGTTGCCGCGTGCCACTACTGGGCGTAACGGAGTGACCGTATGGCCGGCGATAGTAACCGGGCCACTGGTTGGACGAATCAATTTACCACCAATGTGATTGTGGTTGACAGCGATGAGTGGTCTTGGTCCATGACCTTCCGGTGGCCTGCGCGGAGGATGAGGATGGTGCCATCCACGTGGACCATAACCGTAGTTGCCGAACCAGAAACCGCCGCCAAACCAGGGATCACAGCCACCAAATCCAGGCGCCCATCCCCAACCGAAGTCGTCATAATAATTCCACAATCCGCAGCGATAGGGAAGATAGCCCCATGGTGCGCCGGATACCCATGAGTAGCCGTAGTTCGGATACCACATCCAGGAGCCGTTTCCATAGGGGTCCCAGCCCGAGTAAGCAGCATCATAGGGTGACCAGACCGGGCCAACATCGGGGACGTTATACCAGTTTCCATTGGCGTCCAAGTCATTCCATGCCGGTGACGATCCGTTGGCCATGGCTTGCGAGGCTGGAGTCTCCTGTGATGCTGCGCCAGCGAGCGCTAGATCGCGGTCGTGATTCCAGCCATCCCAGGAGTCCGATTTGATCTGCTCGGTGAGATTATAATGCGTGGCATCGCGTGCATCGAGATCAACATTTTCTCCGGCGTGGAGGTCAACGGAAAGACCGCTGGGGCGCTCGATATGGACTTCACCAGTGAAGACGGCCACCGAACCGGGAGCCTTGTCAAAGTTGATGCGGATGGTGCTGTCGGTTGTTGGAACGAGCAGTACGTCGCCAAATTTGATGCGCAGTCCGCTGTTTTCTTGCTTGGCCTTGAGAGTGAAATAAGCGAGACCGTTGTTAAGCTCAATCTCAGTCTCGGACTGAGTCCCTTCATGGCGCAGCAAATTGAATGTCAGCGTGCTGGCCGGGGTGAGGCGGACGAGGCTACCGTCGTCTAGCTGAATCTCGGCTCGTCCATCGTCGATCGTGGTCAGGCGCATGCCCTCATAAAGAGTGATGTTGGCAGTGGCTGCATCCGTCAAGACGGTATCGCCTTGAGCTAGCTCGACGGAGCCCTCAACGTCGCTGAGTCTGACTCCGCGCACAGGTGGATTTTTTGTGCCGGCATCCTGTGATTGTGCGTAAGACAAGGCAAAAAGTGAAATTGCCAGTAGCACTAGAGCAGATTTGCTCAATAACCAGGAATCTTTCATAGCACACCTCTTGAAGTTAACCACTACCATGGGCCATCTTACGCTTGCAGGCTCATCTGACCATTTGACACTGAAACGTAGTAGAAAGTTGCGATAAAGTTGGAAATGCCTAACCACAGTGTCTATTGGATAGTTACTGATTCCCATCCAAGCTCGTCTGATCATTCGAACCGTTGAGTGCAAGTTGCGTGAGAATTATACGCGCGCGATGGCGAACTCTCTCAAGCAGCGATTCATCAGAGGCCAGACTCTCCAATTCATCATGGATTACGCCAATTTGCTGCATGCGGCCATCCTTGACTGCCTCAACGACATACTCCATCTCGCGGTCAAGGCCCAGCCGGTCGTGTATCTGAAGACTTTGCAGCTTGAATCCCTCAGTGACACTGGCGGCTACTGCGACTGCGGAATCACCGAGCTCTTGAATGTGTTTGTCCGTGGAAAAGTTGAATTGGCAACTGCCTGTACCATCAGGACCGCTGTAGGTAATTTTCTTTGTCCCTTGAAAAGCAACTTTGTTGCGCGCTTCGCATTGAATATTGAAGAGGTGGCGTTCGTGCGCGGTAGTGAAGAAGTTCTGCACAAATTCCTTCGTGAGGTGGAGATCTTTGTCAATAGCCGGCATTGCAAGGATGGATGGATCATCCTTGTTGGGGTCAAATGTTCGGCTGTCAGAGTGAAAATGCGCGCTGCCGTCCGTATGCATTTCGAGAATCCAGTGAGAGGGCGAGAGTGCTGCGTTGCTGAACTCGATGCGAATGCGTGGCTCAGAGAAGGCGGGGACTTGAGATGTTGCCAAGGATGATACGAAAGCAAGAAGAATGCCGCTGAAAAATGGAACACAGGAACGTCTTAAGAGTGTAAAGGTGTTCATCGGCGCTGCCCTGCTTCAGTTTCCGCCGTGTGCAGATGGCAGATGGCGATGGCCAGCGCGTCAGCGGCATCAGGTGGCTCTGGAAGAGCCGGGAGTGAGAGAAGGCGCGCCACCATGAACTGAACCTGCTCCTTTTTGGCCAAACCGTAGCCGACAACACTTGATTTAATTTTAAGCGGAGCATACTCGGCGATGGGAAGGTTGTGGCGTGCAGCGGCCAAAATCGCAACCCCACGAACCTGGCCCAGCTTGAGCGCAGATTTGGCGTTGACGGAGTAAAAAACCTCTTCAATTGCGACGACGTCAGGCTGGGCTTTCTCAATCTCGGCTGAAAGCTCTTCAAAGACTTGCTTCAATCGCTGCGCGGTGGATTTTGCTTTGGCAAGATGGATGGCGCCGAATTTTACGCAGACCAAATGCGGATTGCGCGCGTGCTCACCGGGCTCGGCGAGTTCGACAATGCCGAAGCCTGTAATCTCGGTTCCGCAATCAATTCCAAAGACACGCATCGAGTGTGAGTGTAACGCACACGCACTACTCGGAAGCAAGTTACAGTTTTGTCAGCTACGAAACACAGAGTTGAGAATGCAGTTAACTCGAGGTAAGATTCATCAGGAGACCCGGCATGAACAATCGAATCCGCAAAGAAGTTGAACTCTACTTCCCTCTCCATCGCGTCTGGAGTGCGATCACTGATCATGAGCAATTTGGTGAGTGGTTCCGTGTGAAGTTTGCAGAGCCCTTCGAAGAGGGCAAGATTGCCTCCGGAATGATTCTGCACAAGGGCATGGAAGATATCGAGTTGAAATTTACGACTCAGAAAATTCAGCCGAATGAACTCTTCTCATACACATGGCACCCTTACGCCATCAAAGCCAACTTTGACTATTCGCACGAGAAGCCAACGCTGGTTGAGTTTTCACTTGCCACAACATCAGAAGGCACACATTTGACTTTGACTGAAACAGGCTTTGATGAACTTCCCGAATCACGCCGCGAAGAAGCGTGGCGCATGCACGAGGTAGGGTGGTCGCAACAGATGTACAACATCGAGATGTATTTAAAAGAGCATTGAAAGCGGCCTGCCTCTTGAAGGAGACAGGCCGCCGGTTAACTGTTGGGATTGGACTAAGGCCATCGCGCTGCCGCGAGTGCCGCATAGCCAGGGCGAGTTGATCGCCGGGGCTTACTTAGGTCTGGGCGCGTGGCCTCAGGCCTCAGTCACCTCACGAATTAAACAACTGGAACAATCAGATTTCATCAGCTGGATCAACCTCCTTTCCCGTGTAAAGACAAATTACAAGAGGCGGGGCGGCTCGTCAACTTTTACAATCTGCAAATCTTTTACCAGCTATGCAGCCATTCCTCGTCGCATCCAATCCGGATGGGTGCATTGAAGAGCTCGCTCAGACATGCTTCAGTCAGCAGTTCTTCTCGAGGGCCGTCAGCAACAATTCTGCCTGCGCTCATCAGAATGACACGGTCAATCTCAGGCGGAATATCTCCGAGGTGATGCGTGACCAGAATCAGTCCGGTGCCCTCGTCCATCAACCTGCGCATGGTTTGGCGCAGTTCCCTTTGAGCAGCGAGATCGAGCGCGTTGGATGGCTCATCCAGAAGAAGTTGCCTTGGCCGATGAACCAATGCGCGTGCAATGAGGATGCGGCGGCGTTCTCCGGCTGACATTTCTCCGACGAATTGCGTGCTCAGATGCGTGGCGTCAAGTCTCGTCAATGATTCCATGGCTCGCACGCGCATTTCGTCTGTAATCAGCAGATTGGGCCATAAACTTGAAGCGCCAAAGAAGCCCGCTATAACCGCGTCGAGGCCTGTGGTGACAGCTGTTCGCTCGCCGGGAAGTTCGTTGCCACTGATGTTGGCCGCAACGACTCCAAAGTGGCGTCGCAGCTCATTCAAATCCCAGCGACTGCGTCCATAGATGCTGACTTCCATGCCCGGAATCACAAGAGGATAAATCTGGCAACACATGGCAAGAATCAACGAGGACTTTCCGCATCCGTTGGGCCCGAGTATGACGACGTGCTCGCCGCTTCGAATTTGCAAATTGATATCGTGCAGAACGACACGGTCGCCGCGCGCGATATTGACTTTGCGCATTGAAAGAAATTCGTCAGTGTGGTGATGTGCGTTCATCTGAAATTATTCGGCTTGCGGAATTTCGGCAAGAAGTCGCTTCCAGGTGCGCTGATTTTTGCGGAAGCTCTTCTTCAGATCTTCGAGGGTGCGCTCAAAATCAGGATTGTCGTGCAGGCTCTTCCATGCAGGATTCTTCTGGAACCAGGGATAGTTCTCATTACCCAGATAGATTGCACGCCGCAGCCAGTGCCGCGCCTCTGTTGAGTCGCCATCGAGTGCAAAATAAGTTGCCAGTCTGTAGGCCATCTCGCTGTCGGCTTCAGCGGCGGCTAGTGGCTCGTCCTGGAGCAAAGTAGCTGCATGCGCGCTGTCGCCGCGTTGCACGTAGCAGAGCGCGAGCGTTGGAACTGCGATGCGAAGTGATGGGTCGTCGTGAATCACGCTCTCAAGAATTTTGATGGCCTCGTCAAGATTGCCAAGCCGCATTTGCTGATAACCCGCCGAGGTGCGCAAGAGAGGATGACGCGGTTCAAGTGCGAGGCCTTTTTCAAGCTCATCGCCGGCAAGTTCAATTTGGTTTTGATAGTGGAAGACGCGCGCACGATGGTTGTAAAGCAAAGCTGCATTCGAGGGGTTCAGCTTCAACGCTCGATTGAACTCGGCAAGCGCCTCCTCGTACATTCCATCGCCGCGCAATGCAATGCCGGCAACCATGTGAACGTTCCAATCGTTGGCTGTGGTCTCCAGCAGATTGGCGATTCCGTGACGCGCTGATTCCTTTTCGCCACGCGACAGCAGCATGTAAATGCGATAAAGATTAGCCTCGGCCGAGCCGGGATCAAGAGCGAAAGCTTCGTCAAAAGCACGCCGTGCACGCATCACGTGAATCTGCCCGCCGAATCCATGGCGCACATACTGCAACTCCGCAATTCCAAGGCCCGACCACGCTGCTGCAAAAGTTGGGTTGCTGACGGTCACGCTGAGAAAGAGCGAGTGAGCGCGGTCGAGATCTGCGCGTGCACTGGTGCGCGCCATGAATGCGCTGAGCAAGGCGCGAGCTTGCAGATACTCATTGCTGACTTTTTCTGGCAGACCATCGCCACGAACATTTTGTTTGGCTTGCTCAGTTGGCTCAGGAACATCGGCGGCAAGGCCCTGCATCGCTGCGTAAACTTCATTGGAAATTTCATTCTGTACAGCGATCAAATCGAGTGATGGCACCGAGAAGGAACCGCCGGTGCGAATACTCTGCGCGGGAACGTCTAGTAATTGCCAGTTCAAATCAAAACCCTGCTCAGAGCGGAGAAAACTGCCCGTGAGAACGTGCGTGAC
>DAHXOQ010000193.1 GCA_027364815.1 Acidobacteriaceae bacterium
GATTCCACAGTATAAAGTCATCTTCAAATTTGAACTCGACGCGAACGGTCATGCGACCGAGGTTTCAATGCCGAGCCATCCGGAACGCGCGCCGAGAGTCCGCACAGGCGATGCGGTGCATCATGATTTTCCGGCGTATGAGCGGACGGAAGCGATGATTCCAATGCGCGATGGCGTGAAGTTGCACGTTGTTATTTTTGCGCCGAAAGCAGGCACCGCGCTGGCGGCAAAGCCATTGCCGATTTTGCTGGAGCGGACACCGTATGGCGTAGATCAGATGGGGCCCGAGATGGTTGTTGCGCGCAGGCCGGAGCTGGCGCGCGATGGATACATTTTTGTGGACCAGGATATTCGCGGAAGGTACAAGAGCGAAGGCGAATTCCACATGAACGCCGCGCTGACGGATCACAAGAATCCGAAAAATGTGGACGAAAGCACAGACGCGTATGACACGGCGGATTGGCTGGTGAAGAATGTGCCGAATAACAATGGACGCATTGGCGTGCTGGGGACGAGTTATGACGGATTTACTGCGATGGAGGCGGGAATTGACCCGCACCCTGCGGTGAAAGCCATAAGCCCGCAAGCCCCGATGATTGATGCCTGGATGGGTGATGATTTTTTCCATAATGGCGCCTTCAGGCAGACATACGGCTACGATTACGCGATCTTGACGGAGCTGACGAAAGAGAACGGCGAAGTTGATTACGGCAAAGACAAAGATGGCAAGCCTGTGGATGGATTTGATTTTTTCCTGAGCGGCGGATCGTTTGAGCAGATTGTGCAGCGGTCGGGAATCAAGATGCTGCCCACGTGGAAGAATTTTCTGGAGCACACGACGTATGACGATTTTTGGCGCTCACATGGAGTTGAGAACACACTGAAAACTGTCGCCGTCCCCACACTGACCGTTGGCGGTTACTACGACCAGGAAGATATGTACGGGCCGCAGGAAGAGTACGCAACGCTGGAGCCGCACGATACGAACCACATGAATTTTCTGGTGCTGGGTCCGTGGATACATGGATCGTGGGCGCAGACGACAAGGCATGTAGGCGCGCTCAAATACACAAAACCGATTGGAAAAGAATTTCGTCGCGATATCGAAGCGAAGTTTTTTGCGCATTATTTAAAAGATGCTGCCGGATTTGATGTAGAGAATACGGCGAGCTTCCGTACGGGAACGAATGAGTGGATGCGGTACTCGCATTTTCCTCCGAAGGAAGCCGTGCAGATGCCGTTGCACCTTGAGGGTGATGGCAAGGCGAGTTGGAGCGATCCCAGCGTGAATGCGAAGACAAGTTATGTGAGCGATCCGGCGAATCCGGTTCCATTCAGGCCGCGTCCGATACAACCGACGTATGGCCCAGGTTCGAAGTGGTACACGTGGATGCTGGAGGATCAGCGCTTTGTTGAGGGCCGCAAAGATCTGGCGATTTGGCGTCTGCCGGTGCTGAAAAAAGATTTGATAGTGACGGGCGAAGTCTTTGCGGATTTGTTTGCCTCGACGACGGGAAGCGATGGGGATTTCGTGGTGAAACTCATCGACGAGTATCCTGCGGATGATGCGGATACGACGATGCGCGGATTCGAGTTGATGACAAATGCGGAGATTTTCCGTGGGCGATATGTGGAGAGCTTTGAGAAGCCGGTTGCACTGAGGCCGAATTCAGTGCGGGAGTTCAAATTCAGCCTGCATGATGTGGACCACGTTTTCAAGGCGGGTCACACAGTGCTGGTTGAGGTACAGAGCACCTGGTTCCCGCTCTATGACCGGAATCCGCAGACCTTTGTGCCGAATATCATGAAGGCGAAGGCAGAAGATTATAAGGCGGCGACGATTTCAATTTATTCAGACGCGGCGCATGATTCGTCGGTGATACTTCCCGTTTTGAACAGCTGCGATCAGATTGAGTGTTTTTAAAATTTACAAAAAAGATTATCGGCGCGAATCCTAAGGATTTATTCATTCGCGCCGATATTCTTTGCAAATGACAAGAGCTGCGAACTCACGTTCAACCAACAACCCACCTTTAAAAGCAGCTTCTGCGGGCCTGGAGGTAGTGACTGCAAAGCAAACTTCGCCAGGCGTTTGGCGCACGCTTAGTTTCTTTATATTCTGCAATGATTTTCAAATGGGTATTGCCGAACAACGCAAATTGAGCGGGGTTCAGATAATTCGCGCGCGGCATGAGTACCCGGCCTATGATTGGCAGTGGGTGGATTAACGCGAATTTAAAAACGAACATAAATAAAGCCGGTGTTCTGCGACAAGCAGAACTCCGGCCTTTGTTTGCGTAAAAATAGGCGGCGGTTATTTCCAGACGAAAGTAGCCACTGTGCTTGGCGGAATTGTAGTGGTCACGGATTTGCCGTGGAAATTGAGCGTCACCGGTGCTGCATCGGCGCCGGAGTTCAGCGTGTAGAGAACGATGGAGCCGTCAGTATTCTGGAAGGCGACGTCCTTGATTTTTGTTCCTGCGGGTTCGTCACTGGCGATGCGAACTGCATTGGGATAAATAAATTTGCTGGCCTGGCCGAGTACATAGTAATCGAGCTCTGGACGAACGACGGGTGCGGCTGGGTTGGAACTGTCAATGGTGACGATTCCGCGGCAGGTATCGCAACCGCCGACGACGGGGCCATTATGCTCGTCAGTGGCAAGGGCCCAGAGAATATAACTCTTCGACCAGTTGCGCATTACGTTGACCAGCTCTGTGGACTCTTCCATGATGACGTTGCCCTTTTGCCATGTACCGCCGCTCGATTCGGTGACCCATTGATCGACTGTGGGATGGAGTTTGTGAAAGTCGGTCATTGCTGTGGGGCTGCCGCCGTAGTGATGCCATGCGACGCCGGCCATGACGGATGCGGCTTTGGGATCTGAAAGGAGCATCTCGGGATAATCCGGGCGATCCCAGTTGTGGTCGTATCCCATCACTTTGGGGCCTTTGCCCGGACCTTGGTCAACAGCGGCCAGCGCGGGACCGAGGGCTGATTTGAAAAATAGCGCTTGCTCGGGAGCTTGCATCTTCATGCCGCTGTAATTCTCGGGAGCGTAGAGCGGCTCATTCTGCACGCTGAGCGCGTAGATCGGAACGCCGGCGGATTCGTAGGCGATGATGGTCTTCACAAAATATTGCGCGTAAACCTGGTACGCGTCTTCGCGCAGCGCGGAGGGCTCTTTGGTACCGAGTCGCAGGCCCATCATGGAGCCGGTGGTCTTCATCCAGCCGGGAGGGCTCCACGGAGTAATCATGATTTTGAGATCGGGGTTGATGGCGAGAGCTTTTTTCAACTGCGGAATGATGTAGGCCTCGTCGTGCGCGATGGAGAAATGTTTGAGCTTGTAGTCGTAAACCTTGTTGGGAGTGATGCAGGGTTTTTTGTCTTGAGCGCAGAGGTCGTCGAAAGAGTAGAAGGTGACTGCGAGATCAGATGAGCCGATGGGTTGGCGGAGGAAGCTGAGCGCGATGCCGTCTTTGCGGCTGAAGATCGTGTTGTAGGCTGCGTCGACCTGCTCTGGTTTGAGTTTGGAGAAGAGCCATGCTGCGGAGTCAGTGAGCGACGCGCCGAATCCGTCGACTACTTGGAATTTCTGCGTATCGTCGATGGTGATTTGCGGTGTGGCAGCTGCCGCTGCGGGAGTGGCGAAGTTCAGCGCAGGTTGAGGAGCGAGGCGCTCTGTCATCTCAGTGTTGGTGCGATAAACGGAGATGGATTGGGCGTGAGCGAGAGCAGCGACGATGATGAGCAGCGCGCATTGCGGAAGTGCTTTGACGAGAGAGCTGATTTTCATTGGATTCACCTTTTGGTGGAGAGAGACTCACGATTTGAATCGGACTTTTTGTGGCGTTCTTCTTCGCAACCATTCTCAGACTTGCGCGCGTGAGTTGCAAGTGGCTACAGCACAGTTGAGTGTGAGGAAAAACTTTCAGCGCGTGATGGCATCCGCGCGCCGGTGGGAGTAGGCGACGACGGGAATATCTGTGAGCGTGATTCCGGGGCCCTCCCAGAGAATGCGCGGTGAACCCTGGCCGGTGGTGTAAAGGCCTTCGATACGTATGGTGTGCAACCCTGCGCGCAGCCCGAGTGATCCGTTATTGATGCGCATGGCGTTGCCGGGCGAGTTGCAGACCTGGGCAAAGGGTGGCCCCGTGCGCGCGACTTCGTGATCGTCGATGACAATGCGTGCGCCATCGCGGGAGAGCACGTGGAATGTGTAGCCACCATCGGCGGGAATCTCGATGAATCCTTCCCAGACGATACCGTAGCCGGTGAAACCTTGCGAGCCTGCGGTAAGATTGGGCGACTCTCCACTGAAAACGGGAGTCAGCGCAGTAAAGTCGGGGAGTTGAGTCCAGATCCCGGGATAGAGATTCCAGGTGAGCCCAGATACGCGCCGTCTGGAATCGGCAATTGCTTTTGGATTGCCGCCGTGGAGAATTGGATCGAGCCAATGCTCTACCGCGACGATTCCCTGTGCGGCATAGTCAACAGTTACGATTTTTGCTTTCGGGTTTGCCGGGGAACTTTGCGTTTCAGTGAGTTCAAGAAGTACGCGGAATCGTCCCGCGCCGTTTTGGCCATCCAGGTCGGTGCCGAGTGCGTCAGGATAACGATGACGAACGCGCCAGCCCCAGCCCTCAGTGCCATCGCCGAAGAACCAATGGTAAGTGAGACCGCGTTGCCTGACCAGCTTGAGTGCTTGCGATTGCGTGGTTGGTTTGTTGTCAGGGAGCGTTAGCAGTTGGGCAGTGAAGACGAGAGTTTGTTTTGGTGAAAAAACCGGCGGCGAGACAGTAAAAGCGGCGGTGAGATTGTTGATGCTGCCTGTGATGACGGGTGCATCTGCGCCCTCGCTGGTGATGAGCGGAATGTCAGCATTGGTTGTGGCGATTTGCTGAGCATACTTGATGTTCTCAAGTCGAACGGGCTTCACATTCCCGACAATCGTTGAGGTTTCAAGCGGTGGTTGATCGAGAGCCCAGATGTTGTAGAAGTTGAAGTCGGAGAGTGCGGGTTGTGCCTGTTCGAGTTGGAGAAGCGAGTACCAGTGATCAAGAAACAGATTTTCAAAGTTGTAGCCGTGATGCTCGCCTTGTGCGTTGTCCGCGCCCCAGAATCCGATGATGCCGAAACTCTGCCCGCAAGCGCCAATGCCGGCGTGCAGAATGTCGGAATCGCGTAATGTGAAGTTGCGCGAGTTGTAAGTTTTCTGCGGCCACCCGGCGCGAACAATATTCGAGATGCTGGTTGATAGAACACTGTGCTCAATCAGAATGTCGTGGACTTCGTGGCCGGGATGTGCGAGATCTGCTTCACTGTAACCATCCCAGTTGCCTTGCATCGCAAAAACATCATCTGAAGCGCGCAGAAAACTGTCTCTCACCGTTGTGCCGCCGCCACCGAGCCAATCCATTCCATCCTGATTCGCATTGCCGGGATTGGCGCCGATGACGCGAAGATCGTTGAAGGCGAAGCCTTCAGAGTCTTTCATCTGGATGGACCAGGTGCGCGAACGGACGATGCAGGTGAGGCCGGAGATTTCAATGTTCTTTGCATTGATCGCGCCGATGCAGTGCCAATCGGGAATTTGCTTCCAGCCGTCGTCGTCGTTGGGATTTTGCGGCCCGTCGTAGACGACAATGCCACGCCCCAGAATGCGCACATTCTCAACATTGAAAAGGTTGATGCTGCCGTAGAGCCAGGAGC
>DAHXOQ010000194.1 GCA_027364815.1 Acidobacteriaceae bacterium
TCCGCAGATGGTCAAGCTCATTGAGCGCCTGGCCGAGCAGGGCGCGGCTTACAAAACTGAAGACGGCTCCTGGTACTTCCGCCTCTCCGCATTTCCTGATTACGGCAAGCTCAGCAAGAAAGATCTCTCCGGCATGGTCGATGGCGCGCGCGTCGATGTCGACGAATACGAGAAAGATTCCGCCCGCGATTTCGCCCTCTGGAAAGCAGCCAAGCCCGGCGAAACTAGTTGGGACACGCCCATCGGCCGCGGCCGTCCCGGATGGCACATCGAATGTTCCGCTATGTCTATGGAGTACCTCGGCGAGACCTTCGACCTCCATGCCGGAGGTGAAGATCTGACCTTCCCGCACCACGAAAACGAAATCGCCCAAAGCGAGTGCGTCACCCACAAGACTTTCGCCAAACATTGGATGCACGTCCGCTTTCTCCTCGTCGATGGCCGCAAAATGTCCAAGAGCGAAGGCAACTTCTACACCCTGCGCGATCTTCTCCTCAAAGGCTACAAAGCCTCGGCGATTCGCCTCGCGCTGGTTTCAGTTCCTTACCGCAACCAATTGAATTTCACTTTCGATGGCCTCATTGACGCGACCGCAGCCATTGACCGACTGCGCACCTTCCACGATCGCCTGCTCAACACTGATCTTGGACCGGGTAAAACTCCCGCTCTCCAGGACGCGGCCATCCATGCGCAGACCGCCTTCCGCGCTGCGCTGTCGAATGACCTGAACACCGCCGAAGCCCGCGCGCCCATCTTCGATCTTGTCCGCCTCGCCAACACAGCGCTTGATCAGTCTGCTATCCTGGCCGGCGACCGTGACGCAATCCTCGAGACCCTCGCTTTCTTCGACGCCGTCTTTGACGTCATTGAAGACCACGACGCTGAGCCAACCCGCCACGCCGTCGAGTGGGCTGCATCCGTTGGCCGCAGCGCTGACGTTGATCCCACTCTGCTCGCCGGCCTTGCCTTCTCTGACGCAGATGTCGACGCGCTTGTCGCCGAACGCACCCAAGCCAAAAAATCCCGCAATTTTGCCCGCGCTGACCAAATCCGCGACGAGCTCGCCGCCAAAGGAATCATCATCGAAGATTCCAAAGACGGTGTACGCTGGAAGCGGAAGTAATTTCGAAATCTAAGGAGATCAAAAACATGGGCGCTGAAGACGAACTCAAAGAGCTGGAAGAACACGCCGAAGAAGCTTCAAGCTCAAACGCCATGCGTCCCGTTGCTCTCACCATGAGCATCTTGGCCGTCATGGTTGCAGTTGTTTCCATGTTGGGCGAGCGCTCGCACACTGCGGCCATCATCAATCAAGCCAAAGCCTCAGACCAATGGAACCTTTATCAGGCCAAGAAGGATCGCGCCCATATTAGTGGTACGGCTGGAGAAATGCTCACCGTCATTGCCCCCAAAAACCCTGACGCCGAACAGCAGATCGAAAAAGACAAGAAATATGTTGAAAAGGAAAAGGCCGATTCTGAAGCTGAAACGGAAGTAGCAAAAAGCTTCGAAGAAAAAGTCGAGCACGCCGAACTACTCGGCAACCGCTTCAATCTCGCTCAAGTGCTGCTTGAAATTGCCCTAGTCGTTACGAGCATCACTCTACTCACACATAGGAAGGCCTACTGGTATCTGGGCTTCCTCTTTGCCATCGGTGGCATCGTTTCTACCCTCTCGGTTTTGCTGTTGAAATAGTGCTGCAAATACATTCTGATGAAGAAAGCAAAGAGGGAATAGCATAAGCTATTCCCTCTTTTTTACTCATTTAAACTGCGTCGCAGGCGCATCAGCCGCACTGCTAGTGCCCGCAGCTGTTCAATCAATCGGCACCTGTTCCAAATCCTCAATCGGCCTCGCCTTCGCCGTCACCTTCGCCGTCGTCAGCAAATAAACCGCCGCAATAATCCCCACCATACCCGCAAACTCCACCGGCTCCGGATGCTCGTGCAGAATAAAAATTCCCAGCATCACCGCCACCACCGGATTCACATACGCATAACTGGAAACCTTCGCCACCGGCACATGCTCCAGCAAATAAATATAAGCCGAGTACCCAATCAGCGAACCGCCCGTCACCAGGTATGCAATCGCACCCTCCGCCCTGTGCGTCATATGAAAGCTGGGCCACTCGCCAATCAACGTTCCGATCAGCAAGTTCACACCGCCGGCAATCACCATCTGCCAGCTCGCCGCCACAAAGCTGTTCACCGGCAACCGCCTGTGTCGCGAGTAGACACTCCCAACCGTCCAGCAAAACGCTCCGCCCAGCAGCGCAGCCAGCGCCAGCAGAATCTTTGCATTGCCAGAAAATCCCGTATGCAGCGAAGGCCAAAGCAGCACCGCCAGGCTCACCATGCCAATTGACGTGCCCACCCATCCGCGCTTCGGCAACGGTTCACCGCCCGGCAAAAACATCTCCAGCAGCGCCACATAGAGTGGAATCACCGCAAGCACCAGCGACGACAATCCGCTAGGTACCGTCTGCTCAGCGTAAATCAGTCCCACGTTTCCGCCACCCAGCAGCAGCACACCAACAATGCCCATTACCAGCATCATCTTCGGTGGCCAAAACAGCTTCAACCCGCGCCACCAGCACCACGCCAGCAATATTCCACCCGAAAGCAGAAACCTTACCCCGCCCATCAAAAATGGCGGCAAATCTTCACCGCCAATACTGATCGCCGTGTACGTCGACCCCCAGAAAAAATAAACGCACGCAAACGAAATAATGATCGAAGCCGCGCTTGCAGCCTGCATCGCGTGCCCTGACTGCGCACCAGAATTGTTTTCAGAGTTCGACATCGGTCTTTCTATTCTATGACTATTTCTATCGCCACTCTAATCTAACCCCGGCAAGCTTGCGCATACCGCCAACTTTACAGCGCAATCAGCGGTCGTGGTAACCGTGTCTTCGCCCTGTCCAGAAACATCCGCATACGCAGCGCCTCAGCCCGCTGCGCCGCAACCAGTTTCAATTGCCGCCGAATATGTTCCTCGTCCATGAACCGCATTGCATCCGCTTCGTCTCTCTCCGCATCGCGCTCCAAGCACTCAATGCGCTCTTCAAGCGAATGCCTGAACCGCGGGCTGATCTCGAAACCATCGTTCAACAGTCTATTTTCCATCATCTCGTTCACCTTTGTAGTTCCCCTGATCCAGCCCTTAGGCCTTCAAAAAATATTGGCAAATATTTTTCACTTTTCCTAAAGTTTTTCTAATCTGTGCCGATACTATCTCTGAAGCCGCAACTCACAAAGATTACGGATAGCTAATCTTTTAGGTAGCGGTGTCCTAAATTTATACAAAAGGACGAAGCAACTGTCATCCAACTCTATCTCTGTCTTTATCTTTAAGAAATTTATTGATTCGTCGGTATTGCGTAATACCCCCTGCGCACCTGTACCTTCGAGCCACTTCCGCACTCAACTGTGATCTTGTGGAACTTACCATCTAGCGCGGAATTCTTCGGCGTGTAACTCGCCACATACTGCGTACGCAACTCATCTTCAATCTGCGAAAATGCCGCCTGAAGCTTGTTCCCGTTATTGCCCACATCAATCAGCCGCCCGCCCGTCTCTTCTGTCATTTTCTTCATCGCTGAGTAGCCCGAGTAACCCATCCCGAATCCACCATAAAATCCCCGGTCAGCTATCAAAATCACATACAAAATCACATTCGATTTCTGCGCCGCCGCTATCGCTTCCTGAATCTTCGTGCGGCTGCCTTCATCCTCGCCATCCGTCAGCAGGATCATCGCCTTGCGCCCGCTCTCGCTGCTCAGCTTCTCATTCGAAGCCAGATAAACCGCATCATAGAGCACCGTTCCTTTTGGCCCCCCCGGCGTAGGTATCGTGCCTCCGCCTGCTCCAGGAATTCCATAACCGCCATTTCCGCCCGCCGTATTAATCTCCGCCTTATTCAACGCTCGCGAAAGCAAACGCGGACTGTTCGTGAAATCCTGCAGCACATCCACATTCACATCAAATGCAAGTACAAATGCCTGATCCTTGCTCTTGATCACGCGCGAGAGAAACTGGCTCCCCGCATCCTTCTCCAGATCAAGTACCCGCTCCTGGCTCCCGGATGTGTCCAGCAAAATCCCCAATGTCAGCGGCTGATCGATCTCTGCGTTAAAGTTTTTGATCGTCTGCGGCTCTTTTTCGTCCGTCACAGAGCAATCTCCTTTGGTCAGGTGCGGCACCAGCAGTCCATTCTTGTCCTTCACCGTGAAGTACAGGCTCACCAGGTTCACGTCCACATGCAGCGTCTCTATCGATCCCTCTTCTTCAGGCGCAGCCGGAGCCGTGCTCACCGGTGCAGCATCCGGCGAAGGCGCAAGCTGGCCCCTCGCCCCCGGCGCAACACTCGCCAGCAACAAAATCACCAAAAAGCACGCAATGCTACCAATCTGACAAAGCACTCTCATTCCCTTACTTGGACGCATTCTCGACCCCCAGGAGAGCATTTTAATCTCCAAAATCTCCGCTTCCGGAAGCATACCCCATCCATCGAACTTCCCGGCCTCACTTTGCCTCCGGCATTGCCTCAACTGTAGTGCAACCCCTGCTCTCACTACGCGGAGGCTTTCCCCACGGGTAGTATTGCCTGGTCCCTGTGAAACAACCTTGAGGCTGGCGCGTCTGTTAATCTGACGGATGCGGGGGTTTCATGCCCCCGGTACCTATGTGTCTGCCGTTTCGTGATTGACGACAGGCGTTTTATGCCCATAATGGGGGAGGAGTTCAGGACTGTGAATCGATCGAAAACGGCAATTGCGCCAATTATGCTCCAACTGGCAGTACTCCTGTCTGTAATGATGACGGGCGGAGCTCGCACTCTTTGCGCGCAGCAAACTCAGGAACAGGCCGTTCCAGATGCTCCGACTCCGCAAGCTTCTCCGCTCGCTAACATCAAAGATGACGTCACTCCAGGAAAGGGTGTTCCTGACAAGCCCACGGTCAGCTCTTCATCGGCTACAGATGATCCGCAGCCCAGCCTACCTTCGGCAACCAAGGGCCCTGATACCATTCAGACCACGCCCCCAACCATGCCAAAGCCCGGTGAAGCGATTGAAAGCGTCAAGGAAGCCATCACCGTCAACGTCAATTACGTTGATCTGCCCGTTACCGTCAAGGATTCAAAGGGCAAGCTCGTTCCCGGCCTCACCTATCGCGACTTCAAAGTCTACGAAAACGGCAACCGCGAACCGCTACGCATGTTCTCCGTCGATCCCTGGCCGCTCTCCATCGTTTTTGTTGTCGACCAGAGTCTCACCTCAGACGTCATGTCCAAGGTCAATGAGTCGCTCACTGCCATTCAAGGCGCACTGACTCCTTACGACGAAGTCGCCGTCTACAGTTACAACAACGGCTCTCAAGACCGCTCCCACGGATTCACCGGCGCTCAGAGCGCGCGTCTGCCTTACATTCTCTCCATGACCAAGAACACTGGCCGCGATATGCAGGTTCCTGTCAACGAAGGTCCGCTTTCCGGCTGCGCCATTCGCCAGAACGGCGCCTGCATTGACCCCAACATCCAGCCCGGCTTCTCCGCCGGCCAGGGTGACTGGATGACCATTCCCAAGGAAATTCATACCCTCAACGATGCGATTCTCGCCGCCGGCAAAGAACTCGCAACGCGCCCCAAAGAGCGTCGCAGGCTGATCTACGTCATCTCAGATGGCAAGGAA
>DAHXOQ010000195.1 GCA_027364815.1 Acidobacteriaceae bacterium
GTTGCTGATGTGACTGGACACTGTTTCTCCTGAAAAATTTCGTGTTGAATGAACTGCGATTTGATTTCTAGCGTTTTTCAATGGAAACGAATTCGCGATTCTCGGGGCCAATGTAGTTGGCGGAGGGGCGGATGATTTTGCCGTCCTGGCGTTGCTCGATGACGTGCGCGCTCCAACCTGCTGTACGGGCCATGACGAAGAGCGGCGTGAACATCAGTGTGGGGATGCCCATGACGCTGTATGCGACGGCGCTGAACCAATCGAGGTTAGGAAACATATTTTTGGTTTCATGCATGACGCTCTCGATACGTTCAGCGATTGAATAAAGTTTGAGATCGCCGGCATCGGTGGCGAGTTCATGGGCAACACGTTTGATCATGATGTTGCGCGGGTCTGAGATGGTGTAGACGGGATGGCCGAAACCGATGATAACCTCGCGGGCTTCAACGCGGCGGCGAATGTCAGCCTCGGCTTCGTCAGGGGTTGGGTAGCGCTCTTGAATTTCGAGGGCGACTTCATTGGCTCCGCCGTGCTTGGGGCCTTTGAGCGCGCCGATCGCGCCGGTGATGCAGGAGTGGAGATCGGAGCCGGTACCTGCGATGACGCGTGCGGTGAAAGTGGAGGCGTTAAACTCGTGCTCCGCATACAAAATCAGAGACACCTGCATGGCGCGAATCCAGAGCGCGGGCGGCTTTTTGCCGTGAAGGAGATGGAGGAAATGCTCGGCGATTGAGTCGTCGTCGTTGGCGGTTTCAATGCGCAGACCATTGTGCGAGTAGTGATGCCAATAGGTGAGCATGGATCCTAGCGAGGCGAGGAGTTGGTCGGCGACTTTTCGTGCGCCTGCTTCGCCATGCGCAGTGCCTTCGGGCTCAACGCAGCCGAGTACGGAGACGCCGGTGCGCAGAACGTCCATGGGGTGCGATGAAGGCGGCAACAATTCGAGCGCACATTTGACGGCGTGTGGAAGTCCGCGGAGGCTCTTCAGTCGCTCTTTGTAGGCGACGAGCTCAATATGGGTAGGCAGTGAGCCGTGGATGAGGAGATGTGCAACCTCTTCGTATTCGCAGTGAGCGGCTAGGTCGGAGATGTCGTAGCCACGATAGTGAAGGTCGTTGCCGCTGCGACCTACGCTTGAAAGCGCGGTGTTTCCGGCGGGGGTTCCGGAGAGGGCGACGGATTTTTTCGGCTTGAAGGCAACGGGTTCGGTGCTCATGGAAATCTCCAATTATTGAATGCAAAATCTATTCACGATTTTTTGCAAAGAGAGCGTCGAGCTTTTCTTCATAGGCGTGGTAGTCGAGGTACTTGTAGAGGTCGGCGCGGGATTGCATCAGATTGACGACGTTCTTCTGGGTTCCATCGGCGCGGATAGCCTCGTAGACTTTGAGCGCGGCAGCGTTCATTGCGCGATAAGCGCCACAACAATAAAGAACGATATCGACACCGGCCCGCCCGAGTTCATCGCGTGTGTAAAGGGGGGTTTGGCCAAACTCGGTGATGTTGGCAAGGATTGGAACTCCGGCGGCTTCACGGAATGCGGTGTATTGAGCGAGTTCGGTGACAGCCTCGGCGAAGATCATGTCAGCGCCGGCGGCAACGTAGGCAGAAGCGCGATCGAGTGCGGCGGAAAGACCTTCGTTGGCGAGGGCATCGGTACGGGCCATGATAACGAAGTTTTCGTCGGAACGCGCGTCAACCGCAGCCTTGATGCGGTCAACCATCTCGGCGGTGGGGACAACTTCTTTGCCAGGGCGATGTCCACAGCGCTTGGTGCCGACCTGATCTTCCATGTGGATTGCTGCGACGCCGGATTTAATCATGGAGCGAATGGTGCGCGCGATATTGAAAGCGCCGCCCCAGCCAGTATCGATGTCGACGAGGAGGGGGAGCGAAGTTGCGTCGGTGATACGGCGTGCGTCGGTGAGGACGTCCTCCAAGGTGCTGATGCCGAGATCGGGGATACCGAGAGAGTTCGCCGCCACGCCGCCGCCGGAGAGATAGATGGCGCGAAAGCCGGAGGCTTCAGCGAGACGCGCTGTGTATGCGGTGATGCAGCCAACAACTTGGAGTGGCTTTTCGTCTTTGAGGGCGCGGCGAAAACGCGCTCCCGGAGAAGATTGATGGAGAGATTTTGTCATGATGAGTCCGTTGCCGCCTACATTTCATTGTAGTGTCGGAGGGGTGTAAATTTCCGCGGCTATCATATCAGGCTGGATGTAGGCTTTGAATTGGATTCAGACAGCGCAGATTGACCTGCATGACGCAAATGGACTTCCATAACAGGGCCTCAAAGTGCGACAATCATCCCGTTTGAGTTTTCCGGTATGAAGTTGTCAATCAGCAACCGCTAACATCCCCAAGGAGATAAAAGTCTATGAAGTTTTCACGAATTTGCGCAGTATTGATTCTTGCAACTGCAACCTTTGCCACATGCAATCTGAGCATTGCGCAGGATGCCGCAGCCAAGCCCAAGCCCGCACCAAAGAGCCCGCCAGCGGTTGAGACGGCGACAATTGGTGGAAAAACGATCACGATCAATTACTCTTCACCACGTGTGAATGGTCGCGCAGGGAAGATTTTCGGAAAGGATGGCCTGATTGCCACAGGCGATAAATCCACTTATCCGGTATGGCGTGCTGGCGCGAATGAGTCGACAGCGTTGAAGACCGAGGGAGAGTTGACGATTGGCGATCTCAAAGTGCCCGCCGGCAGCTACACGCTCTGGGTAGATATTTCTGATCCGGATAGCTGGGTGTTGATTATCAACAAACAAACCGGTCAGTGGGGAAGAACGTATGATAAGGCGCAGGATCTGGGGCGCGTGCCGATGAAGATGGAAAAGCCCAAGGCGACGATCGAGAATCTCAAGTACACGCTGGAGTCGAAGGGCAAGGACAAGGGTGAACTCAAATTGAGTTGGGAGAACCACGAGGCCGAAGTCAAGTTCAGCGTGAAGTAGACGATAGAGTTTTCAGCGGCAAAGCGGAGATTTGCACTGAATTTCCACTTTGCCGCTACAATATAGATAGAAAGTAAAAGTTCCCATAGGTGAATAATCGTGCCCTTGTATGAGTACCGCTGCCACAAGTGTGGTCATCGATTTGAAAAGATACAATCCTTCAGCGCTGCACCGGAGACTGAGTGCCCGGTGTGCAAGGGAGAGCTTTATCGCCCGCTGACTGCGCCTGCCTTTAACTTCAAAGGCGCGGGTTGGTACGTGAATGATTATGCTTCGAAGTCGGCGAGCGCTACGTCGTCCTCAGTTGACTCAGCGACATCTGTTGCTGCGAACAGTGAGAGTACTTCAGCAACAGTTGCTCCGGCAATCGCACCTGCGGTTCCGTCAACCACTACAACGACCACAGCTAATAGCTAGATAAATAAGGGATCTTTATAGACAAAGAAGTTGATGGACTCCTCAAAGCAGCCAGCTCATTGTCGTGCGAATTCTTTTGGCTGGCATGTGCATCAGACGTGTGAGGCCAATTCACATGATGCAGATTAGAGCCGCAAGAGAGCGGGGCCACGCCAATCATGGCTGGCTGGATACTTATCACACCTTCAGTTTCAACACTTATTACGACCCCGAACATATGGGATATCGTGCATTGCGCGTCATTAACGAAGACGTGATAGCGGGAGGCGGCGGATTCGGCACACACGGACACAACGACATGGAGATTGTGACGTATGTGCTCTCGGGTACTTTGGCACACAAGGATTCACTTGGCTCAGGCGGCCTGATTACACCAGGCGAGTTGCAGCATATGTCGGCGGGATCAGGAATCAGGCACTCGGAGTACAACGCTTCTAAAGAGTAGCCTGTGCATATGTTGCAGATTTGGCTGCAGCCTACAGTCCACGGGATTGTGCCGAGCTATAGCCAGCAGAGATTCCCAATTTTGCAGGAGTTGAATGTGTTGCATGTGCTGGCTTCTCCGGATGGCCGCGATAACTCACTGATCTGGGTAACTGACGCGGAGCTATACTCATCTCGACTCACTGCGGGAAGCAAGGTGGAGCATAACTTTGCACGTCCTGCCGGGTGGCTGCAGGTGGCTCGCGGAAGCGTGATCGTGAATGGAGTGGAGTTGAAGCAGGGCGATGGATTAGCGCTTGCGGATGAGAAGAGTGCGACGATTACCGCGAAGGCTGAGGGTGCTGAAGTGCTGCTCTTTGACTTGGCGTGAGTTAGATTAAGATTTGATTATGGATCAGCGAACTAAAAACGAAGGTTTTGAAGAAACGGTTGAGCTGATGCCGATTCATGGACCGATTCCTTTGCTTATTCCCGATGGATATCAATGTGTTTCCACAAGCATTGATTTCCAGGGAAATTTAATTCAGTTTTTCGTGCCATTTATTGTTGCGGCCGATGTGTCTGGAACCTGGGAGCAGCCTGGCTGGGCAATATTTCCCAACACACGTGCGGAAAAGAATTACAACGCAATCGTTCAGATAACTAGCGAGACAAACGCGGTGAGATTCGAATTACGGTCGGTTGATGCAGCATTTCCTAAGGTGCAAATCCTCTCTGATGGAAAAATTCTAGTTGTTTCTTCACGGTGCCATAGACGCAAAGACGGGACTCACGAGAATAATGCAAAAATTTTCATTCAAGATGGATCGCTTGAAACGGAATTTTGTCTTGGCGATGGAATCGAAGATATCCAGGTGGACAGTTCTGATCGATTGTGGGTTGGATATTTCGATGAGGGCATATTTGGTAATTTCGGTTGGGGTGGTTATGCTGATACAGGCTATACAGAGCCAATTGGTTCTTCTGGGCTGGAATGCTTTGATAAGAACGGCGAAGGCGTATGGAGTTTCTCGCCTGCAGACGGATTCGATTCACCAGCATCTGTTTATGCACTGAATGCATGCAGGGATGGAGTCTGGGTGGTTTATTACACTGATTTTCCAATCGTTAAAATAGATCAGCAAAATCGTGTGACCGCTTGGAATACCAATTTAAGCGGTACAAGTCAGATTGCAGTTTCAGGCGAGCTGCTATTGGCCTATGGCGGATATGCTGAGAAAAGCAAGGAGTGCTTATTGCTTCATCTGGGGGATGGTAATGCCCAGCGGCTTGCAAACGTAAAACTAGATTTTCCGGATGGAAGCAAGCTGAAAGACAGCAATGTTATTGGCAGAGGCGAATATTTACACGTAATTTCCGACAATGCTTGGTACAAATTCAAAGTGCCATCATCCTTCTAATCTCTATTGATTAACCGTTAAGTCACGGCACTCGCAAGTAGTATTTTGCTGATATTAATCCATTCGGTAGGATATTTGCCGATCTTGAAGGCGGTTTAGTAGCCAACGTATGTAAATGAACGGATTTGGTTGCACTCGATTTGAACAAGTCGTCGAGGAAAGTGTTGCAGGGGTGATACAACACATTTACCATTTTCATTCGCCCTCCAGCATGGCTGCTCCTATTTTTCAGACCTCAACTTAATGGCACCGAACGCGCCTGATGCAATCTATATCCGCAGGTGCTTGCAGATTAATACCCGCCTTCATGCAAAATGGATACATGCGAATTCTCTACTCATCGCACCAATTGAGAATTGCGAACTGACGACTGTGGGCTATAACGGAGGTACCCCCCCCTCCCCCCTC
>DAHXOQ010000196.1 GCA_027364815.1 Acidobacteriaceae bacterium
GCCTCACGATATAACGGAATCGTGTCGAGTTCTGTTGCCGGGTGCGACGGATGCTCCTCCTTCTTTTGCGCGACCAACGCCTGATCGCCCATCGGCGCGCCGGATTTTTCGCGGAGTTCCTTCACCAATTTCGAATCAATCTTTTCGCTCACGGTCATCTTCTTTCCCTTTTTTGGTTCAGATTTTTTTCAAACTCTTGCACACCACATTCGTCTCAGACAGAAAAGCCCGGCCCTTGGCAGAGAAAAAGCGTGGCGCTTATTTGTGCGCCACGCTTTCGCCCTATGGTGCACTAAATGTTTACAGAACGCCTTCAGCAGCCTCAGCTTCTTCAAGCGCAGAAACCACAGCCGGGGCCTTGCGAATTCCGCCGCCCAGCGCAGCCTCAAGGTCAACATCCTCAACTGGCGCAGCCTCAATCTCGGCTGCTTCAGCTTCCGGTGCTTCCTCGGTGAATGCCTTGTCGCCCACCAGGTTCACGCCCTCGGCTGCCGAATCGGCAATCTTCGACGTAAACAAACGAATCGCTCGCAGCGCATCGTCGTTGCCCGGGATCACGTAATCAACAACCGTAGGGTCGCAATTCGTATCCACAACCGCCACTACCGGAATGCCCAGCTTGCGCGCTTCTTTCACCGCAATCGCCTCGTTGTTCGAGTCGACGATGAAAAGCGCATCGGGGAGCCGCTTCATGTTCTTGATGCCGGCAAGGTTCGCCTGCAAATGCTTGCGTTCACGCTCCAGCTTGATGACTTCTTTCTTCGTCAAAAGCTCGTAGCGGCCATCCGTGGCCATCTCGTCCAGTTCCTGAAGGCGCTTCACCGACTTCTGCACCGTCACCCAGTTGGTGAGCAATCCGCCCAACCAGCGCTGGTTGATGTACGGCATCCCTGCGCGCGTCGCTTCTTCAGCAACTGCATCCTGTGCCTGGCGCTTCGTTCCCACAAACAATATCGTCTTGCCTGTGCTGCAAAGCTCCGTCACATACTTCGACGCGTCCTTGAAAAGCTTCAGCGTCTTCTGCAGGTCGATGATGTAAATTCCGTTGCGCTCGCCAAAGATGTATTCCTTCATCTTGGGATTCCAGCGCTTCGTCTGATGCCCGAAGTGAACTCCAGCTTCGAGCAGCTCCTTCATTGTGATCGTGGCCAAGTGGCCTCCTTCGTGGATTGCATCCGTGGTTGCTCCGTACGCCTAATGGCGCCTGCCCCCTCGGATTGAACCCGCTTATGCGGGAGATGGTAATACAGGGATCAGAACTCAGAAATCAGGAGTCAGCTTTCAATCTGTGCGTTCCACAAATGATCCAACTGATCCCTGACATCTGACATCTGAAAACTATCTCTTGCTGAACTGGAAGCGTGCACGTGCACCCTTCTGTCCGTACTTCTTGCGTTCCTTCACGCGGGCGTCGCGGGTCAGAAGCCCTTCACCCTTGAGCGTCTTCCTCAGCGCCGGGTTGAACTCGATCAGTGCGCGGGCTATGCCCATCTTCACTGCATCGGCCTGCGCTGATACGCCGCCGCTCTTTACCGTCGTAGTCACGTCGAAGGTCGCTTCAAGGTTGGCAACAACCAATGTCCGCTTTGCCGCCGCTCTCTGCTGCTCGGTCACGAAGTACTCCTCGAAACCCTTGCCGTTGACCTTCCATGCACCCGTGCCTGGACGCAGAAATACACGAGCGATCGCCGACTTCCGACGCCCAGTTCCGTAGTACTGAATCAAATCTGCCATTCTCTCTCGACTCTCTCCGGCTGGCTCGTCAGAGCCCGCCCAAAAACCTTATGCAACGGATAGCGGTTGCGGCGCTTGTGCTTCGTGAGGATGCTGCTCGCCACGATATACCTTCAGCTTCGTAGCCATCTGCCGCCCCATCTTCGTCTTCGGCAACATGCCCTTGATCGCCTCTTCCACAATCTTCTCCGGCTTGCGCGCCAAAAGTCTCGTATAAGACTCTTCGCGCAATCCACCAGGAAAGCCCGTGTAACGGCGATACATCTTCGTCTCCGCCTTCAATCCAGTCACCCGGATCTTCTCCGCGTTGATCACAACAACATGGTCGCCCATATCAATGTAAGGCACATACTTCGGGTTCAGCTTGCCGGCAAGCACACTCGCTGCCTTGGTTGCCAAACGCCCCAGCGTCTGCCCACTGGCATCCACCACAAACCACTTGCGTTCAATATTCTTGCCACTTGGGACAAAGGTAGACATCATGCTCCTGCTCTCAAAAAACAATCTCGAAATTCTCAAAACCAAACCCAGCCCCAACCGCTTTTAGAGGCTGCAAAACCCATTCAGCCACTTGCGTAAACGCAATATGGCCTGAATTACCGCCTGTCCATCTCACGTCCAGAATCGTCTGATCGCGTGTGAACTGCTGGAATCGGGTTCATCCTGAACCCTGGCAACTCCAAGCAATTCAACCACTTGGACGCCATCGCCTTCATCTGCCCTCAAGCCCGCTTCAATCCAGCTCCGCCGACTTCAAGCCACGGTCCGGGTGAGCACACACAGACCCAAGGCGCAACACCGCGCAAGGATTACAGAATACTCGATTTGAACCGCCAAGTCAACGCTTTAGACTGCAATGAAAAGAGCCCAAACCTCGCGGCATGGGCTCCCTCCATGATTGACTGCATTTCAGGCTAATCCTACTTCAACGTCACCAGCTCATTCAGCAAGCCAGCCCCATTCGGGCTGCCCCATCCGGTCACCAGATCATATCCCTTCACTGCGCAATAAGTGCCGGCGCAGCCGCTCGTAACATCGTGGAAATCCGTTGCATACTGCGAAGTAATATTCTCCGCATAAATGTACGGGTTGATGAAGCCAAGCGGCTTGTAGCCATCGGCTACCAACTGCTGGTTCACAAGCGCCATGTAGCCGGCCCACATCGGCGCTGCAAAGCTCGTGCCTCCGTAACTGTTTGCCGTGCAGGTCGTCTGATCCGCGCAGACATAAAAACTGAAGTTCGCATTCGCGCTCACATCAGGCCCATTGCGATACGTCGTCGATCCCTTGTTTGTCGAGTTGATCACGCCGGCAAGCTTCTGCCAGCTGGGAATCGCAATCTTGTCCGGTGAAATGCCGCCGCCGCTGTCCACCCACGCCGTCTCGCTCTTCCATGCTCCACCGGCGCTCGCCGTCACCAGGTCAGTGCCGCCAACCGCAACGACATAGTCATCATCGGCCGGCCACGCTTCAACCCTTCTGGACCAAGTCTTGCTGTCGCCAGATGCCGCAAAGAAGTTCTGTCCCTGTGCCGACATCTTCTGGAAATAAGGATCAAGCGTGCTCGGATCGGCCGGCGTCCATCCCCAGCTGCAGCCAATTGTCTGCGGCAGAGGGCTGTGTGTCGTCATCGCGCTGATCATCGCCGTATCCGTCGAGCCAACATACATCACCAGGCTCGCCAAACCAGGCGCCATGCCAAGTGCCTGTGTCATATCCAGCGTCTGCTCCGTGTCATCGCACCCGCTCGAATACACACAGCTGGTGCTCGTGCCATCTGTCGACAAGATTGTCACCGGAACAGTATTAGTCTGGTGAACATTCGCGTAATAGGTCGACAAGTCTGACAGATCCGTGCCGTAATACTCCAGCAGACCAAGGCTCTGTCCTGCACCCGTCAACGTCCCGCCATAATAAGCTGCGCGCATATCACTGCCCAGGAACGATGCCGATGGCCCCGAACCCGTCGTCGCGTGCGTTACCACTTGCTCCACCGGAATTCCATGCGCCATCGCATAATCTGCTTTCGATACCAAACGGCTGTGAGGTATCGAGTAGTTATCCATCCCCGATACATGCCACAGTGCAAACGGCAGATCCGTCGTCGGCTCGCGATCCGGTCCATAGAACATGCGGTTCTCTGTCGGATGCTGATAATTGTTCATCGTCACATGGAACGCAGACTCAATCGCCGACACCGGCCCGCGAACCTGGATATCCATTCCATCGCGGCTGCCACCCACCACCGTCAAGCCATGAAGCTCAAGGTAACGTACCGTCGCGTCATAATCCTGCTGGCTCGGCCCGTACAACGCCGTAAACTCCTTCGGCGTCAGGAACTGGCGATAAGACGGGCTGTTCGGGTCATAGAGCAATTTCAAGAAGGCATCCAATCCCGCCTGGTCGCTCAAAGGTAGAACTACGTCAACCTGCATCACCTGCGCTGACGGCATATGGCCCGCCATCGTTGCCTGCCTGCTCACCACCGCATCACGCGTGTGACGCGTCATAAATGTTTCGGACTGCGCTACAACAGTTGCACCAACCAGCATCAGTGCGACCATCAACATGTTGAGACTCTGTTTACGGAACATACACTCTCCTCTACGTGGTTAATTTGCCTGATCGACGAGGCTCTCGCATGAGCCTCGCATACGAATTTCGATGTGAAACTTTTTGACCGAGTTGCAATTCGCACTTCTTGTGCAGAACTCCGATGTGCTGAGCTGATCAAAATGAGTTCAGCTTCAATCAAGTTCAATGCCTGGGGCAAAATAGGGAGTACTTCCATCCATTGTGAAATTCAAACAATTCACCGTAATCCGATCTCCGGTTTATGCTTGAATCTCCAGGGCTCTTTTTGAGCCCACCTATAATAAACATAATTTTTATAAAATTTGAACCACTAAATTACAAAATTGCAATCTTTTTTAATCCAAAGTTTTATTTGCATGTTTACATTCCCCATGGCTCTGAGCTAGCGTTTCCACCTAACTCTTCTTATACCCTTCAAATGCTCACCCTGTGAATATGTTCACCCCTCGCACTTCGATAAACATTGCGCTTCGCGCTTCCTATCTGAACTTCCCGCCTGCGCAGAAATGCCCGGAGAGCTAACCCCGGTCATTCTGGATTGAACCTGCCTACTTTACCTCTTTACTTCAATGTCACAAGCTCATTAATCAGCCCAGTTTCATTCGGGATGCCCCATCTACTCACAAGATCGTAGCCCTTAACGGCCGAGTAGCTGCCGCTCACTCCACTCGTCACGCCGTAGAAATCCGTCGTACAATCCGATGTGATCTTCTCCGCATAGATGTACGGATTGATAAAGCCAAGTGGCTTGTAACCATTCTTCGCCCAATTGAAAAACGCCCCGGAGTTCTTGACTCCGGGGCGTTTTTCTTCACTCTTTTTCCCGCCGCAAGCTTACTTCTTCATGTAGTCAATGAAAAAGCCCGTTCCATTCGGACTGCCCCATCCTGTCACCAGGTCATACCCACTCACCGCGTTGAAGGAACCAATGCTGCCAGTCATGGTGTCATGGAAGGTATAGCTGTACCAGAAATTGCTTCCATAATTGATCGACATGGAATTATTCCAGTAAATCTCTGGATTCAGGAAGCCAATATTTGGCCTTCTGAACTGCGCTCGTTCCTGGTTCAGCAACGCAACATACCCGGCCCAAACCGGTGCCGCAAAGCTGGTTCCGCCATAACCTCCATAGCAACCTGCCTGGTCACCGCATGCTACGTAGTTAAAGTCAGCATTCGCCGATACGTCAGGTCCGTTGCGGTAAACCGTCGATCCACCATTGCCGCTGTTGATCACGCCCGCATACTGCTGCCAATACGGGATCGGAATGCTATCCGGTGAAACGCCGCTGCCACCGTC
>DAHXOQ010000197.1 GCA_027364815.1 Acidobacteriaceae bacterium
TCCCATGCCCGCCTGTATTTCATCCGCAATCAGCAGCGCGCCCGTCGAATTCGCCAGCCTGCGCGCCTCCCCAAAAAACTCCTCGACGATGCAGGAGTGGAAGAAACGCAACTCGAATTAGCCGCAAATTCCGAAGATGAGTAATCGTCTAATCTAACTTGGAAACTCTACTTCTGCGCATCATCGGCGCCAACAATCTCCACATCCACGCGGAACTGGTGATACTCGCTGAATCGTATATCATTCACATTTGTCTGCCGCTGCGCAAAAGTATCCCAACCGGCATGTTTATTGGCATTGCCTTCAATGTTGAACCCTGTATAAACCAGTAATTGCTCTTGCGAGTAGGCCACGCTCTTCACCGGGCACATGTACTTCTTCCCGCCAATTTCCACTTCGCCATAATCCACAAGCATATCTGCCGTCACAACCGCATCGTCGGGTTCCATATCGGCTAGCACTGTCATCCGCAGTATCCTTCCATTTGCCGGATCAATCGCAATCTCTCCGTGATAAGCCGGCGCCTCTCGCTCCATGTCATTCATGACTGGCACACTCACTGAGTAATGCGAATACTGCTTTGGCACTATGTAATCAAAAATTGCTGCTTTTACGCCTCCCAACTTCTCCCAATGATTAAACCCCACAAAACCATGCGACGAATCAACAAGAATCACCTGCAATATCGGGCCAAACTCCGCCTGCGTGCTCAGGGGACGCGGTTTGACATCGTTGCCCTGCCTGTTTGCCGAGGCATTATCAATCGCCTCATGTCCGTGGCGATAATAGACCATCACTGTTGAACTTCCTGCAGGATGAAGCGGTTGATGTTGCTCTGCATCTGCAACAGTCCAAACTGAGTGTGGTGGTGTGTTGGCATATCGCGTTATCGTTCGCGCCGCAAAAAAATTCGGCAGTGTAGGTATCAATTTCTCCGCATAATCTATGCCGCTCTTGTAGATTGCTTTCGCAGTCGCTATATCCGGCCTTGCATCACCCACCAGATCCGCATCCGGCAGCGGAAGAAACATCGCAATATCCGCTATCACTGTCAGTGCCGCGCGCGATTCTTTCCCCGGCAATGCCGCCGCAGCCGCCTGCAGACGCACGTTATTGAGTTGTTCCGTCAACTCCACATCGTAGAGGCTGTTCGCCAATGCATGATCGCTCTTAGCCCTGTTTTCCGCGATCAGCTTCTCAAATTGCTCCACGCTCATCTTCTTGGTAGCCGCAAATGCCGATGGGCACACGGCAACCAGCAAAATCAATAAGAGGCCAATACCGTGCCAACCCATAAAATTTCGAATTGATTTTGAAATGAAAAGCATCTTCAATGCCACACCGCTTGTTTGATTCCCGATTTTAATCTAATCTCGTTACTTCGGCGCACCCTCCGAGCCCACCACCACACTCTCCGCACGGAACTGGTGATACTCCGTGAACCGCATATCATTCACCCGCGTCTGCGGCGGCCCCAGCGAACTCCAGATCTCATGCGTCCAACTGATCCCTTGCTCATCAATCTCGCCACCATGCTGCACATGCACCAGGGAAAGCACCACGCTCTTCACCGGTAAAATAAACTTCTTCCCGCCAATCTCAACCTCCCCATAATCCACCAAAAGGTTCGCCTTCGTCACCAACTCCTTCGGCCCCATCTCGGCAATCATCGAAAGCCGAAGTACTGTTCCATCCGTCGGATTAATTGCAATCTCACCATGATAGGCGGGTGTAACAATCACATCTTTATCAAGCCATGGCTCATCCACCGTGTAATGCGACGCCATTTGCGGCACGGTGTAGTCAAAAACCGCAATCGTTGCGCCTTGCCGCTTTTCCCAATGACTCCAAGTTACCGTGCCATGCGCAGAATCAGCCATCACTGTCAGCAGCATCGGACCGAACTCACTATCTGTGCTCAGGTTGCGCGTATTCTTGTCGTTGCCATCTTTGCTCGCTGATCCAGCGTCAATCACCTCGTGCCCATTGCGATAGAGCACCGTCACCGTCGAATTTCCCGCCACATGCAACGACTCATAGATCATCTTTTCATTTTGATTCCGGGGCTGTTCCATCGGCACATCCATATAGCGCGTAATCGTGCGCGTCGCAAAAAAATTCGGCAGCTTCGGTGCCAGCTTCGTCGCATAATTCTGCCCACTCCTGAAGATTGCTTTTGCCGCCGCCGTATCCGGCGCTGCATCGTCTGGCAAGTCTGCCGCAGGCAGTCGCAGAAAAATTGCAATATCCGCTATCGCCGTCAACGCCTCGCGAGACAATGGCCCAGGCAACAGTGCCCTATCACCGGCCAGCCTCGTCTCGCTGATTTGTTCCGTCAGCTCAATATCGTAGAGCTTCTCCGCCAGGTTTTTATCGCTCTTATCTTTATTTGCCGCAATCAGTTTCTCCAGCTGTTCCACATTCATCTTCTTGGTAGCCGCAAATGCCGATGGGCACACGGCGACCAGAAGCATCGCGAGCAGGCAAAGCCCACTCCACCAAGCTAATCTCCGACTTCTTGTTGAATTCAGAACCACCAGGGCACACCACATTTTTGAATTCCGATTCTCTCGGAATTCACCAGCATTTGCAAGGGCCGTGCAATCAAATTGAACGGCCCTTCATCAAAGGTCTCTTCGCAGTATGCAATGCCTAGTGGTAATCACTGAAGCGAATATCGTTCATATGTGTCTGCCCCGGCCCAATCGTTTGGTTCATAGCAACTACCCAATTTTGCCCTTGGGCATCCAGCAAGCCTTCATGCTGCACGTGCACAACCACCAGCATCACACTCTTCGACGGCAAAAAATATTGCTTGGAACCAATGGTGGTGTCAGCGTATTGCACCATCAGATTCTGCTGCATCACCAGTTCCTTCTTGTCCATATCCGCAATCATCGTGAAGCGAAGTATGGCGCCATCCGTAGGCCGGATCGCAATGCTGCCGTGGTAAGCCGGCGTTATCGTAGTTGCATGGCCTATCCAGGGCTCATTCACTACATAATGTGATACCGGCTGCGGCACCGTGTAAACAAACACCGCCGCCTTGTTCCCGGAAATCATCTCCCAGTGATCCCACTTCACCGAGCCCTGCGCCGCTTCAGTCAGCACTGACGAGAGAATTTCTCCGTACTCTGATCCCGTACTCACACCGCGTGTCTCTGTATCGTTGCCTGGCTTGGTTGCGGTTGCCGCATCAATAATTTCGTGGCCGCCTTTATAAAGCACCGTAACCGATGAAACACCGACCTTATGTAGCAACTCATAAATCATCGTGTCCTGCGGGCGCGGCTGATACGGCGGCGTCGCCTGGTACCGCGTAATTACTCTGGTCGCAAAAAAATCCGGCAGTGAAGGAAGTAACTTCGACACATAAAGCTGCCCACTCTTGTATATTGCGCTTGCCGCCGCGGCATCCGGCGCAGCATCCGATATCTGATCCACTTTCGGTACCGTCTGAAAGGCGGCTAAGTCTGCAATCGCCGTCAGCGCATCGCGTGATTCCGTTCCTGGTAACGATGCCAAATTACTCGCCAGCCGCGCCTCACTCAATTGCTCCGTCAGCTCCATGTCATATAGCTTCCCGGCCAGGTTGTGGTCGCCCTTATCCTTGTTAGAAGCTATAAACTTCTCTAACTGGTCAACGTTCATTTTCTTGGCCGCTGAAGCTGTGGGAGCTATTCCCACAAGTAAGATTGCAACCAGAAAAACTCCAAGTCCATGTAAAAACACATGACTCAATTTCGTATTTAGAACCTTCATCGCTGCACCTCTTGTGGATTAGACATCAATTCTCGCCCAATGGTTCGACGATTGCAAACTTAATTCATAGATTATTTTGTTTTCAACACCAATACTCCACCCAAAGACGCATCTGCCGCACTGCTGGTGCCTAGCTCCGCCAGTGCAAATCCACCGGCTCGTCAATCGGATGCTTTCCCCTCCCATCGATCCGCGCCTGCTTCAGCGCAAAGTACCACTTCGCCGGCTTATCCGCATCGTCAATCAGCATCAGGCTCGGATTATGCTTTAGTCCCTCCGCCTGCTCAACCATTGTCTGCACATCCTGCTCCACAAACATCCGCCCGAAGAATTTCGCAATCGGCAGCACAAACGGCACGCGATAAAATACATTCCACGCCGCCACCACATCAATCCGGCACGTCGATCCCGTCACCGGAGTCACCGTCGTCAAGCTTGAAAACCACTTATCGCCACAACGAATCTGCTCCGTCCGTCGATTCGGTAGCACAAACTCAATTGTCGTCTCCACCGGATGCCCATAAACTCCCAACAGCTTGTACGGCGCAGAGTTCCCGCTCGGTGCATGCGCGCTCATCCGGAACCCCTCTGGCACCGCCTCAAACCGCTTCGTCTTTTCCCTGATCGAACTCTGCGAGCGCCACCACCAGGCCTGGTGTACAAACGGTCCATGCGCTGGATCCATCAGCCCCACAATCCCGTGATCCACATTCAGCGGCATATCTGCCGACAAATGCGCCGTCCGGTACTTCTCGCTAAATTTCTTCAGCTCCGGAACCGGCTTCAACTTCGACGCCTCAGTAACTCTGCCGGCGCCCGCACTCGGCACATAAACCCACGCGTGTCCATCCCGCTCAACACAAGGAAACGCAGTCGCATAAATTTTCGTCGCATCCAATTTATCGTGGCTCGTCAGTGAAGGAATCTGCGTGCACTGTCCCGAGCACGGCTCAAAATCCCAACCATGGTATTTGCACGTCACCTTGTGCCCGTCAAACCAGCCCGCGCTCAGCGGAATCCCCCTGTGCGGGCAACTATCGCGCATCGCAAAGAGCGCGCCCTCCGCTTTCCGCCCCACAATTAGCGGAATATCCAGCAGCATCGTCTTCGCCATTGTCTTCGGTCGCAGCTCGCTCGTCCTCAGCGCCGCATACCACTCGTCGTGAATCAATGTCGCGGTCGGCCCCGGTATCAGAACCCCCGACTCGGTCGTTGTTATTATGTTGGCCATCGACCCCACCATACCATTTTCCCACGCATAATATAGTGATGATTTTTCTATCCCCATCACACGCCCACGGTTTCAAGCCCCCTCAACGCCGCCAATCTCGTCGTTTCCAAATCCCCGCGGTAAAACATATTAAACGTATCAAACGGAATCAGCCTTTTCCCATCAGGATGAGCGATATGAATGCAACCCTTCTTCACGCTCCTCACATCGAACGCCTCCGCATCAATAAACTGCACAATCAGCACTCGAAACAAATTCTTGTACCCAAGATTCTTCGGCATCAAAATCTTCGGCAGGCAACACAGCAGTTCGCTCAGCGTACTTGCCTGCGACATCGGCGAATGATTCGTCGCAAATAATTTAAAGAGGTGATCGCGCAACCCCGCCTCCTGCTCATAAACAATTGTGTTCTTCGCCCCGTTAATCAGCACTTCCGGCGGAATCATTCCGGTCAGCGGCGTCACCTTCCCGTCAATCTTCAGCGCATACCCCATCGCCAGCGCATCGGGATGGCACGGCACAGGAATCAAATCCTCCGGTTTGAAAACATTCGTCTGCTTCAGAATTCGGCTCCTCACCTCCGTCAGCGTCAATCTATTTTCAGCAGAGCTGAAACCCTCCAACCGTCCCGCC
>DAHXOQ010000198.1 GCA_027364815.1 Acidobacteriaceae bacterium
ATTTGAAAAAGAAGTCGGGGATGCGCGTGAAGAGGCAGACCGATTGGATGCCGTGAATTTCAGCTTCTTCAATGAGAGTTTTGAGAATGCTGCCGCCTGCGCCCTGGCCTTTGGCTCCGGGCTTGACGACGATGGAGCGGACTTCGCAGAGATGAGGGCCATACAAATGCAAAGCGCCGCAGCCGAGGAAGGTGCCCGTGTCAGAGAGAGCGATGGTGAAGTCGCGGATGTTCTCGCAGATTTCGGCGAAGGGACGGCGGATGAGCGTGCCATCGGAGACGTGGGCGTTGACGATCTCGAAGATTTGAGTTGCGTCTTGAAGGAGAGCTTTACGCACCAGCATAGGAGGCCTCCTGCTGTTTTAAATCAGACTTGATGGTTTGAATGCGGGCGCGGGTTTCAGCAAGCGCGGATTTGACGCGGGTGCGCGAGGTACTGCCGATGCTTGAGTGGCAATCGAGTGTGGCTTCGAGAGTGATGGCTGCGAAAAAGTCTTCGCCGAATTCAGGGCCGAAGGTGCGGAGTTCTTCAAGTGAGAGCTGGTTGAGTTCGAGATTTTTTTCTAACGCGTAACGGACGGCGTTGCCGATTTTCTCGTGCGCGGTGCGGAAGGGAAGGCCCTTGTGGACGAGGTAGGTGGCGGCTGCCATGGCGTTGAGGTAGCCGGATTGCGCGGCTTCGGTCATGCGCGCGTAGTTGAAGCCGAGGTTGGCGGTGAAACGCGCCAGCAGGTCGAGCATGAGGGGCACGAAGTCGACGGCGAAGACGGGCTCCTGCGTTTCCTGCAGGTCTTTGTTGTAGGCAAGAGGAAGGCCTTTGAGGATGAGGGTGACGGTTTGCGCGGCGGCGTTGATGCGCGCGACCTTGGCCCGGATGAGCGCGGTGAGATCGGGATTCTTCTTTTGCGGCATGGCGCTGGAGCCGGTGGAGAAAGCTTCAGGCAATGTGACGAAGTTGAATTCGGCGGTGGCGAAGAGAGTGATCTCTTCAGCAAATCGGCTGGCGTGGAGGCCGACAAAGGTCAGCGCCTGCAGATAATCCAAAACAAAGTCGCGGTCACTGGTGGCGTCAATGCTGTTGGCGGTGGGCGCTGAGAACCCCAGCTCGCGTGCGACGAGTGTGCGGTCGAGCGAGAGGGTTGCGCCGGCGACTGCTCCGGAGCCGAGAGGACAGAAGTTCATGCGCGTGCGAACGTCCTGAAGTCGCGCGATGTCGCGGAGGAGCATTTCGACGTAGGCAAGGAGCCAATGCGCGACGAGGACGGGCTCGGCCCTTTGGAGGTGCGTGTAGCTAGGCATGACGGTTTCGCCGGAGGCTTCTGCTTTGGCGAGGAGAGCTTCTGACCACGAGATGAGGCCAGAGATGACGGAATCGATTTGGCGACGGATGTAGAGGCGCAGGTCGGGTGCGATCTGTTCATTGCGGCTGCGGCCGGTGTGGAGTTTGAGGCCGAGGGGACCGAGTTTGTTGGTGAGGGAGAGCTCGACAAAGTGGTGGATGTCTTCAGCTGTTGAGTGATCGCGCACGAGGGCCTGGCCTGCTTCGGAGGAATGGTCGGCGGCGATGGCGTCAAGTGCGGCGCGGATGGATGCGAGTTCGTCGGAGGTGAGGATGCCGGCTGCGGAGAGAGCAGAGGCATGGGCTTTACTGGCAGCGACTTCGTCGGGAAGCAGACGCCAATCAAAAACAATCGACCGCTGCCAGCGTTCGAAGGCCGGATCGAGAGGTTCACAGAAACGGCCGGTCCACATTTTGGTTTGCTCGTTACTCATTACAATGCTTTCTTTGTTTCGCCTTGCGGCTCGGGCTCTGTCACACCTTGAAGTTTAGGCATCTCGCTGCCTTTGCTCAAAGTAAGCAAACCAGAAGCCGCGTAGGAGATCAGCTTGGCGCGGGTGTCAGTGATATCCAAATTCCTCATCGTCAGTTGGCCGATGCGGTCGCGCGCCGAGAAGGTGGATACGGTCTTCTCCATGCTGAGGCGCTCGGGATGGAATGTTAGGTTAGGCGATTCGGTATTCAAAATCGAGTAGTCGTTGCCGCGGCGGAGTTCGAGAGTGACTGTGCCGGTGATGGATTTGGCGACCCAGCGCTGGGCGGATTCGCGCAGCATGATGGCTTGCGAATCAAACCAGCGGCCTTGATAGAGGAGGTGGCCAAGTTTGCGTCCGTTGTCGCGGTACTGCTCGATTGTGTCTTCATTGTGAATGCCGGTGATGAGGCGCTCGTAAGCGATAAAGAGAAGAGCGAGGCCGGGTGCCTCGTAGATGCCACGGCTCTTGGCTTCGATGATGCGGTTTTCGATTTGGTCGCTCATGCCGAGTCCGTGACGTCCACCGATTGCGTTGGCTTCAAGAAGGAGTTCGACTGCGTCTGCGAAATGACGGCCATTGAGAGCGACGGGTTGCCCCTCTTCAAAAGTGATGGTCACTTCTTCGCGAACGACGGAAACGTCTTCACGCCAAGAAGCAACGCCCATGATGGGGTCGACAATTTTGATCGAAGTGGAAAGCTGCTCGAGGTCTTTGGCTTCGTGCGTGGCGCCCAGCAGGTTGGAGTCAGTGGAGTAAGCCTTCTCGGCGGACATCTTGTAGCCGAAGCCATGGGCTTGCATGTAGGCAGACATCTCGGCGCGGCCACCGAGCTCGTCGATGAAGGTTGCGTCGCGCCAGGGCTTGTAGATGTGCAGGTCAGGATTGACGAGTAGGCCGTAGCGATAGAAGCGCTCGATGTCGTTGCCCTTGAAGGTTGAGCCGTCGCCCCAGATGTTGACGTCATCTTCTTTCATCGCGGCGACGAGCATGGTTCCGGTGACGGCGCGACCAATGGGCGTGGTGTTGAAGTACGCAATGCCCGCAGTCGTGATGTGGAAGGCTCCTGCTTGCAGCGCGGCAATGCCTTCGCGAACAAGCTGAGGGCGGCAATCGATAAGGCGGGCTTTTACTGCGCCGTATTCGAGGGCTTTGCGGGGGATTTCCTCGTAGTCGGCTTCGTCGGGTTGGCCGAGGTTCGCCGTGTAGGCGTAGGGGATTGCGCCCTTCTGCTTCATCCAGTGAAGTGCGGCGGAGGTGTCAAGCCCGCCGGAGAAAGCGATACCTACTTTTTGGCCGACGGGAAGTGATTCGAGAATGACGGACATGCTTGCCTTTTCAGAGATCAATTTGTTTACAGCTTAAAGCTTGGCGTGTTGGAAAGGCCGCCGAGTAACAGCAAGAGCAACGCCTTCTGTGCGTGCATGCGATTTTCTGCCTGGTCGAAGACGATGGATTGTGGACCGTCGAGGACGGCGTCGGTGACTTCAGCATTGCGGCGCGCGGGGAGGCAGTGCATGAAGACGGCGTGCGATGCAGCGCGCTGCATGAGAGCCTCATTGACCTGGAAGGGGCGGAAGATCGGTGCGCGGCGTGTGGATTCGTGCTCGAAGCCCATGCTCACACAAACATCTGTATAGACGGCGTCTGCGCCTTCAACGGCGGCTTGCGGATCTTGCGTGAGCTTGAGCTCGCAGTTGTTGGCCTCGGCCATCTCGCGCGTGTTGGTGACGATTTCTATATCAGGCGAATAGCCGCGCGGAGTTGCGACCGTGACATTCACGCCGAGTTGTGCGCCCGTCATCATGAGTGAGTGGCAGACGTTGTTGCCGTCGCCAACATAAGTAAAGTTGAGCCCCTTGACGCGGCCGAAGTGCTCGTCGAGGGTCATGAAATCGGCGAGGGCCTGGCAGGGGTGCTCGAAATCGGAGAGAGCGTTGATGATCGGCACGCGCGAGTTGGCGGCCATCTCCGTGATAGTGTCGTGCGCGTAGGTGCGCAGGACGATGACGTCAACCCAGCGTTCGACATTGCGTGCGACATCGGCGACGGATTCGCGCTCACCAAGGGGTGAGCTGGTGTGGTCAACGAAGATGGCGTTGCCCCCCATGGTGTTGATGCCGGTCTCAAAACTGAGGCGGGTGCGCAGGCTGGCCTTCTCAAACATGAGAACCATCTGCTTGGCGTCGAGGGCGTAGCGATACTCGCGCGGATTGACTTTAATATCGTGGCCAAGTTTTAAAATAGCCCGGACCTCGCCGCTAGATAAGTCGGCGATGGAGCATAGGTCTTCACCGGCGAGACGCGCGGCGGCGGAGAGAACGTCAGGATCCTGCTGTACGGGGATGGCCCGCTCCTGTTTTTCGATGAAAGCTTTGCTAGCCACGATGGGCTCCTTCCTCAACGCTTGAGTTTGTGAGCGCTGCGGGCGAATAGTTGGTGAGAATTTCGTCAAGCGCCTGGATTGCCTGGTCCACGTGAACCTTTTGCAAAATGTAAGGCGGCAGAAAACGCAGGACAGTATCGCTGGTGCAGTTGATGACGATGTGACGCTTGAGCATTTCGGCGACAACGTGCTTGGCAAGTTCGGCAGAGTTGAGCTCGGCTGCGAGCATGAGGCCCTTGCCGCGGACGTCGATGATGGAAGTGTGCTCCGTTGCGAGCTGTTGAAGTTGATGTATGAAGTACTCGCCAACGATGGCAGCGTTCGCGAGCAGACCCTCACTCTCGATTGTGTCGATGACGGTGATGGCTGCGGCGCAGGCGAGTGGGCCGCCGCCGAAAGTAGTCCCGTGCATTCCTGCGTGGATAGCGCGTGCGGCTTCTTCCGTGCAAAGGATGGCGCCGAGAGGAATGCCGCCGGCGAGCTGCTTGGCGAGAGTGGTGACGTCGGGCTTGATGCCGTAGTGCTGATAGGCGGTCCACTTACCGGTGCGGCCCATTCCGGATTGAATTTCGTCGGCGATGAGGAGCGCGCCGGTGGAGGATGCGAGGGCGCGGGCTTCAGCGAGAAATTCATGTGAGAGGGGACGGACGCCGCCTTCGCCTTGAATGCACTCGACGAGGATGGCGCAGACTTCGTTGGAAAATTTTGCGCGGAGGTCGGCGACATTGTTGAACTTTACAAACTCAACGCCGGAGAGTGTGGGTGCGAAGGGCTCACGGTACTTGGCTTTCCAGGTTGTGGAGACGGAGCCGAAGGTGCGTCCATGAAAGCTCTGCTCAAGGGCGAGGAATTTGGTGCCGATGGTTTTGCCTTCACTGCGCAGAAGTCCGGCGTGGGCGCGGGCGAGCTTGAGCGCGCCTTCCCAGGCTTCAGTGCCGGAGTTCGAAAAGAAGACGCGATCCATTCCGGTGCGCGAGGTGAGACGTTCGGCGAGCTCTGCCTGGCCTTCGTGGAAAAACAAATTCGAGGTATGGATGAGGGCCTTGGATTGCTTAGCGATGGTGGCTTCAAGCGCGGGGTGCGCGTAGCCGAGCGCGTTGACGCCGATGCCGCTGAGGAGATCGAGATAGCGCGTGCCATTTTCGTCGATGAGGTGGACTCCTTCGCCGCGGACGAAGAGGATTGCGTTGCGGTCGTAAGTCTGAAGGAGCAATTTGGATTCAGCGGCGCGGATGGAATCGAGTTTGGACATTTTTTCTCCTGATGGGAAAACTTAGGCGACCATCACTTCAGTGCCGTGATGAACGCGGGAGCTGGTGAGGTCGGGGAGGACGCTGGCGGCTTCAGCGGGAAGGATGCGGACGCGCTTGACGCCGTTGAGCAAAGCTTCGCGGCATGCGCTGAGTTTGGGCAACATTC